>NZ_JAKKRK010000004.1:0-181367 GCF_025654545.1 Shewanella sp. SM20
TAATGTTTTACCTGGCACAGGGCGACCCTCTTTTTTGGCTTTATCTCGCCAATGATACAGGGTTTGGTAGGAGATCCCCTCACTGCGAGCCACTTCCGTGACCGTCATATTGTGGGGAGGTAATAATTTCTTTAAGACAGCGTCTTTACGTTCAGGTGAATATCGTTCCATTGAGCTCTCATTGACCGCCCCCTTTATTTAATTATTGGATGATTTTAAGGGGTGACAACAATCCTGACACAGGGGGGAGTGCATGCTTGTAAGAAGGGGTTCAGATTACTGTAGGGGTTGGCAAGATTAAGCACTGTCATGGAAGTGACCGTTGACGGCATGGATGCCGTCGTCGAGCCTATAGGGATATATTTACGGCGAGTCACTGGAATGACAGTGCTTAATCGCTGAAACAGAATGATGAACACTCTTTCTATGAGCAATTAATACAGCCTTGCATTTGTTCAATTCCTACTCTAAAAACAAAGATCTGTTACCGAAAAGCTGGATTCCCGCCCACAAGTATTGCGGGAATGACAGTGCTTAATCAATGTCGTCATTACAATACAAGCGCAAAGCAAGATGGGGCAACATATCACTCACCTTATGGCTCTCGTCTTGTGGATCAAACGCGCAGGCGGGTTTTCTTCTGTTATAATGCCCCCTCGATTTTTTGGAGGCGAGAATGGACGTATCTTCTTTACTAGACGGCCTGAATGATAAGCAGCGCGAGGCTGTCGCGGCACCGCAATCTAGCATGTTAGTGTTGGCGGGCGCGGGCAGTGGTAAAACTCGGGTGTTGACCCACCGCATTGCGTGGCTGATGCAGGTTGAACAGCAGAGTCCTTACTCGATTCTTGCGGTGACGTTTACCAATAAAGCTGCGGCTGAGATGCGCGAGCGAGTTGAAAAAGTCGCTGGCACCAATATGGGCCGCATGTGGATTGGGACTTTCCACGGCTTGGCGCATCGCTTGTTGCGCACTCACTTCCAAGATGCGGGTTTACCGCAAAGCTTCCAAATTCTTGATTCTGACGATCAAGTGCGCTTGATCAAACGTATTCTTAAAAGCTTGAATTTGGATGAGAAACAATATCCTCCACGCCAAGCTCAGGGTTATATCAATGGTAAAAAAGACCAAGGATTACGCCCTAAACATATCGATGCGGGCGGTTTTCCGCTTGAGCAGAATCTGCTAAAAATCTATCAGGTCTACCAAGAGTCTTGCGACCGCGCGGGTTTAGTCGATTTTGCCGAAATCCTATTACGTGCCCATGAGTTATGGCTCAATAAGCCGCACTTGTTGGCCCATTATCAAGACAGATTTAAGCATATTTTGGTGGACGAGTTCCAAGATACCAACGCGATCCAATATGCGTGGATCCGCGTGCTTGCTGGTCAAACTGCCAATGTGATGATAGTCGGTGATGACGACCAATCGATTTACGGTTGGCGTGGTGCTCAGGTTGAAAACCTACACCGATTCTTAAAAGATTTCCCGAGTGCGACTACGATTCGCCTCGAGCAAAACTATCGCTCTAAGGGCAATATTCTTAAAGCGTCCAACGCCTTAATCGCCAATAACCCAGAACGTATGGGCAAAGAGCTGTGGACAGATGAAGCCGATGGCGATCCGATTTCGCTCTATTGTGCCTTTAATGAAATGGATGAGGCGCGCTTTATCGTCGGTCGAATTAATGATTGGCACGAAAAGGGCGGCAACCTCAGTGATTGTGCGATTTTATATCGTTCTAACGCTCAATCGCGGGTATTGGAAGAAGCCTTATTACACAAAGGCTTAGCCTATCGCATCTACGGCGGTTTACGCTTCTTCGAACGCCAAGAAATTAAAGATGCCATGGGTTACCTGCGGCTGATTAATAACAAAGACGACGATGCGGCGTTTGAGCGTGTAGTTAACACGCCGCCCCGTGGCATTGGCGATCGTACTTTAGATATTTTGCGCTCCACCGCGCGCCAGCATGAGTTAACCCTGTGGCAGGCGAGTGTGCGTTTACTCGACGAGAAAGTGCTCGCGGGCCGCGCAGCAAATTCTGTGCGTGGTTTCATGGACTTAATCATGACACTGCGTGAAGACACCCAAGATATGGTGCTGTATCGCATGGCCGATACAGTGATCCAAGCGTCGGGCCTTAAGGCCATGTATGAAGCCGAAAAGGGCGAAAAAGCCCACGCTAGAATCGAAAACTTAGAAGAACTCGTCACTGCGGCGCGTACTTTCGAAATACCAGAAGAGCTGGAGGACATGGGCGAACTTAACGGTTTCCTATCCCACGCGGCGCTCGAAGCGGGCGAGGGCCAAGCCGATGCCTTTACCGATGCGGTGCAGCTAATGACGCTGCATTCTGCCAAAGGGTTAGAGTTCACTATGGTGTTTATGGCGGGTGTCGAAGAAGGGATTTTCCCGAGTAAAATGGCGCTCGAAGAGGGCGATAGACTCGATGAAGAACGCCGTCTCTGCTATGTGGGCATGACCCGCGCCATGGAAAAACTCTACATAACCTATGCCGAATCGCGGCGCATTTATGGCCGCGAAGATTACGCTCGGCCGTCGCGTTTTATCAAAGAGATCCCGCCGCAATATGTGGATGAAATCCGTCTTAAGGCGCAGGTTTCAACGCCGATGGCGAATAATCGTTTCAGCGCCCAAAAATCGGCTGCCACAAACGATACGGGTTTTAACGTCGGCCAACGAGTCAATCACCCTAAATTTGGTGAAGGTAAAGTGACCAACTTTGAGGGCAGCGGTGCCCAAGGGCGAGTACAAGTGAGCTTTACTGACTTTGGCAGCAAGTGGTTAGTGGTGGCTTACGCTCGGTTAGAGGCGCTTTAATACCAGCCCTGAACGCGATGAATGTCAGCTTTTTATGACACGCTTTCAGGGCGTAAATTCGCATCGGGAGAAGCATGGGTATATGATGCTAATCCTGAAACCGAGTGGAAACTTGAGGGTATTGGGAGTACCTAGTTAATGAATTTAAAGCAGAAGTGGGATGTGTATTCCCGTCTTACTCGAATCGACCGTCCCATAGGTACGCTATTGCTGATGTGGCCATGCTTGATGGCGCTGATGTTAGCGGCGGGTGGTATGCCCGATTTTAAGGTATTGATCATCTTTATTATTGGCGTGGTGATCATGCGTGCCTGTGGCTGCATTATTAACGACTATGCCGATCGCGATCTTGACTCTTTTGTGGAACGTACTAAATCTCGGCCGCTGGCCAGTGGTGAAATCAGCACTAAAGAAGCCTTGATATTGTTCGTCGTTTTAGGTTTATCTGCTTTTGGTTTAGTCTTATTACTCAATGGATTAGTGGTTAAATTATCCGTTGTTGGTATTATCCTCACGATCATTTATCCCTTCACTAAACGCATCACCAATATGCCGCAGATGTTTCTAGGCGTGGTGTGGAGTTGGTCTATCCCTATGGCTTACGCCGCGCAGACGGGTGAAGTACCCATCGAGGCTTGGTGGTTATTTGCGGCCAATTGGTTTTGGACTGTCGCCTACGATACCATGTATGCCATGGTCGATAGGGATGATGATTTAAAGGTGGGCATTAAATCCACTGCAATTTTGTTCGGTAAATATGACCGCCAAATCATAGGTTTATTTCAGCTTGCTGCGCTGGCTTGTTTTATCGCCGCCGGTTGGAGCGCCGATCGTGGTTTACTCTATGGCCTAGGTTTACTGACTTTTGTCGGCTTTAGTACTTACCAGCAAATGCTGATCTTTGATCGCGAACGAGCCCCTTGTTTTAAAGCGTTTCTCAATAACAATTGGGCTGGACTCGCATTATTTGTTGGGCTGGGCGCCGATTATTTAGTTTAGTGAGCATCATTTTTGTTGTGGAAGATCCTGATGGATCATCCACTGATTCTGTGGCGCTAATATTTGTTCTAAATCAATCTGGTGGATGTTGTCTTGGGAGATAACCTTGATAACTGGGCTCACTTTGTGGGGATAAGGCGCACCTTCGAGTGCGCGTATTGCGAGATCGATGGCAATCCGAGCCTGCAATACTGGTGAGTCGCTGACCGTCGCGAGTAACTGTTTTTTCTGCACTAATTCTATGGTCTGTGCATTCGAGTAGAACGCGATGACCTTTCCCGTTTTATTCCTACGCCCGTCTAAATAGCGCGCCGCGAAAGTGGCGGCAACTGCATTGGCGATCACATAATCTACACTTTGTTTAGTAAGCACTTTTCGCACTAAATCAGCTTGAATAAATAACTCCGTAGTGCCAAACCCTCCTTCAATTGTGTCGAACTCTTGTTTGGTTGCCGCCCGCCTAAATCCTTGTTCCGCCGCCATAACCCAAGAGGCGTCCTTAGGCCCTGGAAACCAAGCAACTTTAAGTTTCGCAGGCGCTTTATCGACAGGGTCTCGTTGCTGCGATGCAATATACTCAATCGCCGCCGCAGACATATCTTCAAAGCTGACTAAGGAGCGACTCGTGAGTTTGTCGGTCGCGATACCATTCACTAAATCAATAACAGGAATGCCCGCAGCAGAGAGTTGTTCGATATCCGCAATCAGTCCATCAGCCGTATTCGCAGCAATAATATAGGCTTGAGCTTTGAGGGCTTGGCAATCATAGAGTTGTTGTTTTTGTTGCTCAATATTGTCATATCCTCCAGCATCATAAATGCCGAGAGTTACACCTTGGCGTTCGGCTTCCTGCGATAACCCAAAGGCGACGCCCCACCAATATTGGTCTTTACCATGGGGAAGTAAGGCACAGATCCGCCATGGTTTATTGGCTTGAGTGAGTGGTGTGTATGCCGTTTTTTTGCCATCAGCAATCACATCGGCGGGATACCAAGTTGCCTGCACTGCAAAGGCGAAACTATAGAGGATTAAGGTGAGGCAAATCCTGAGGGAGTAAGCGAAGAATGCAGTAAAGTGCATAGGATCATCATGTTAAGTTAACAATAGATTAAGCATAGATGAATGATCCATAGTTGCTAAGTCGATGCTAAATAAAGCTGATTTATTCTTAATAACCAGTGCCATGAAGTGTTATGGCACTTTTATGATGGGCTGCAGAGTGGTTGAAATTGTAGGGTCGTCTTACATTAGCAGGCTTTACGCTTTGACTTGTTCACTGAATGCTTAAGTTTACATTTCACGCTTAAGGCTTAATTGCCACAGCTGGTTTTTGCCATAGTGCTTAGTCTATAGTCATTGGCTTATAGTGGTTTTTTATGATCAATTTCATGCTTAGGTAACAAGGAATCGTTATGTTTATTCCGTCAGGATTTGCACGGGTTAGCCCGTATATGATGATCGCTGATGCCGATAGTTTAGTGGTTTTTTTACAGCAAGCCTTTGATGCTAAAGCGCTACATATTTCCCGTCGGGCTGATGGCAAAATAGCTAATGCACAGATGCAAATCGGCGACTGTTTATTTATGTTGAGTGAGGCGAGTGAAGCTTTTACGCCTATGCCCGCATCCTATTATTTATATGTGGAAAATGCCGATAAAACGGTGGCTCAGGCACTCGCCGCTGCGGGTGAATTAGTGATGGAAGTGGCGAATATGCCCTATGGCGATCGCCAAGGTGGAGTGCGGGATCCCGTGGGCAATCTGTGGTGGATCTCCCAGCGTTTAGCCGCGGGGCCATATCAGGATTGAGCATCAAGTGAGAACAAGTCAAAGGAGGTGATGTATGCCGTGCCAGTTAACCCGATTATTTGGAATCGAATTACCAATTATTCAAGCGCCGATGGCGGGTGTTCAGGGCAGTGCCTTAGCGATTGCCGTGTCGCAAGCGGGGGCGTTGGGATCTTTGCCCTGCGCCATGTTATCCCTTGAAGCCTTAGATACCGCCTTGACACATATTCGCACCCAGACGGCTAAGCCCATCAATGTAAACTTCTTTTGTCATCACGAACCTGAACCGCAAGCAGCGAAACAAGCCGCATGGCTTAATCAACTCGCGCCTTATTTTTCTGAGTTGGGTGTCAATCCTGATAGCCAAACCGTGGGGGCACAACGCGCGCCATATACCAGCACCCAGGCTGAAGTGTTAGCTAAATTTAAACCTGAGGTGGTGAGTTTTCATTTTGGCTTACCGAATGAAGATTTGTTGCTGGAGATAAAGTCTTGGGGTTCAAAAATTATTTCGACAGCGACAACTGTAGAAGAAGCCCTATGGCTTGAAGCGCGTGGTGCGGATGCCATTATTGCGCAGGGTTTAGAGGCCGGAGGTCACAGGGGGCATTTTTTATCCGATGATTTAACCGAGCAATTAGGCACTTTTAGTCTATTGCCGCAAATCATTACCGCCGTTGATATTCCTGTTATTGCAGCGGGTGGCATAGTCGATGCCAAGACTGTGCGCGCCGCTATGGCGATGGGCGCTTCGGCGGTGCAAGTGGGGACGGCATATTTACTCTGTCCCGAATGCACCACCAGTGATATTCACCGCGCCGCCCTGCAAAGTGAGGCGGCGCAACATACGGCTCTGACTAACTTATTCACTGGTCGACCCGCCCGTGGAATTATGAATCGTTTTATGGCAGAGCTTGGCCCCATCAATAATGCCGCACCGGATTTTCCGCTCGCCTCAAGTGCCGTCGCAGTATTGCGAAGCGCCGCTGAACAACAAGGATTTGGTGATTTTAGCCCACTTTGGTGTGGCCAAAATGCAACCGGCTGTCAGGCGATTCCCGCCGCAGAGCTGACGAGGCAATTGGCGTTAGGTTTGATGGTCTAAGATATTGTTGAATAGGTTATTAATACTCATTGGTATGCTCATCAAGGCTTACATTTAATATGGCTAAATTAGCGGCTTGTTAGTTTATACTCGTCGTTTAAAGGTTGGTTGTTGGTGAGACTGCCGCTTCTTTTAAATTATGTTTTTCTGTACAAATGGCTGCAAATCACTCGCCCCATAGTCGTGGGTGCGAGTGTTCTATAGATTTAAGGAAAGCAATATGTTGTTACGTAAAATCATTGTTATGTGCCTTGCCGTTATGAGTTTTGCTACGTTTGCGGGCAATAAAGCCTATCAAGATATCGCACTTAAAACCTATCCAGATCAGCAGCAAGTGACTTTAGCCAGTGTTGCGGGTGACAAGCCGATATACCTAAAGTTTTGGGCAACCTGGTGCCAACCTTGTATGGAGCAAATGCCGCATTTTGAAGCCCTGCAGAAGAAATATCAGGACAAGATTAATATCGTCGCGGTGAACATCAATATTAATGAAGAGCAACCTAAGATTGCTGACGTTATCGCGCGTTTCGGGCTCACTATGCCCGTGTGGTTGGATAATGAAGGCGAGCTGGGTGTGGCTTTAGGTTTGGTCGGTACACCCTATAGTGTATTAATCAATCGTGCTGGTGATGTGGTTTACACTAGCCATGAGTCTGATGCCAATTTAGATAAATTTATCGATATGTTGGCGAATGGCCAAGAGTTGACTGCACAGATAACGGAGGCACCCAGTGCTGAACAAACAGCTAAGTTACTGAAACCTTGGGAACAAGGTGAGCATTTACTTTTTTTCACCGCAACATGGTGTGATTGGTATTTGGCTGATAGCCGCCCAGAAATGTCTAAAGAGTGTATTGCCGTTCAAAAAGGTTTAAATAATCTCGCGCAAAAAGTGCCTAATAAATCGTGGCACGGTGTGGTCAATCACTTGTGGACAGACAATAAAGCGCTCGAAGATTTTAAGCAGCTTTATCAAACTCAAGTCGATTTTAGTATCGATGAATTAGGTGTGTTATTTAATCATTTTAAAATCCGCAATATTCCTACTTTACTGTGGGTTAAGGATGGTAAAGTTATTCAGCGTATTACCGATTTTAGCCAGCCAGAGAAAGTAGTTGAGCAGCTTTCGGCTCAATAAGCTCATTCCAAATGTTAGGCCTTTGATAGATATCCAAAGGCTTTTTGTCTTCAAAGATTGAATAGATACACAGCTCAATATTCGGTGTTAAAGTCATTGCCCATGGGAAGCACTGCGCAATAAACTGATTCGTAGAACGAGTTGGTTAAGCGTTAACCTTGTTTGGTGTAATGCAGAGTGTTTTCCATTTTATCGTTGAATTTTATTGTGGGGGGTTTTAGCACTATGACGCCGATTTTCAGTAATGCCGCTATTGGTCGTAGTTTGTTGGTTTTGCTCTTGTGTGCTGGCGTATTCTTTTTTATCGATTTTTTAGTGCCCGCCTTAGCTGCATTGATTGTGTGTTTTTCAAGTTGGCCTCTCTATCAAAAACTATTGGCAAAATGCGGTGGTCGCTCGGCGTTGGCGGCAACCATTGCCCTATGTTGTATTGTGCTCGGGCTGATTATTCCGCTTGTGTTTGTATTTTCCTATGCGTTACAAGAGATTAGAACTTGGGTTGATTGGTTGGTGTTTACTAACCAACACGGTTCGCCCGTGCCCTTGTGGATCAAAGATTTACCTTGGATGGGTGAATGGTTAACCCTGCAATGGCAGCAGTTTATTGGTGAACCCCATGAATTAGGCCAAATTATCAGTGCCATTAGTGGCCAGAATTTGAGTGGCATTTCCCGTTGGGTGCTGCAATTGGGTTGGAATACTTTAGGGTTGTTATTGACCTTACTTTTTATGCTGATCACTTTGTTTTTCCTCTATAAAGATGGTCCGCAAGTGGCTAAACAGTTGGATATCGTGGGTGAGCGAGTGTTGCCTGCTCGCTGGCATAGTTTTTCCCGTGTGGTGCCTGCAACAGTCAGTTCTACCGTGATAGGTATGACGCTTATCGCAATTGGTGAGGGCATAGTGCTGGGGATTGCCTATTGGATTGCGGGAGTACCTTCGGCCGTGGCTTTTGGGGTGTTAACCGCCTTTATGGCCTTGGTTCCCGGCGGCGCGCCAACCATGTTTACCTTGATTTCACTCTATCTTGTCGGCACTGGCGATATGACGGCGGGTGTCGGCTTGTTTCTTTGGGGCAGCATAGAGCTGTTTATTGTCGATAAAACCTTAAGGCCTAATCTTGTCGGTGGGCCGATTAAATTGCCTTTCTTACCGACTTTTTTCGGTCTGATCGGCGGCGTAAAAACCATGGGTTTTGTCGGTTTGTTTGTTGGTCCTGTATTGATGGCCCTGCTGGTGGCCATTTGGCGTGAGTGGTTAAGGGAAGAGCCCGAAACGATACCATTGGATAAACAGGCGGATAGATAGTCGCTAAAGCATCATTTCTCTAAGGTATTTTTGCGCTCATCGGTGTAAAACCACCAAGGTTTAGGATCTTCACCTGCCATAAAACGGGTGATGGAGATAAACACATCGAGCATACAGGGGTCGTGTCTTTTGCCCGTTTTGTTACACAGGGTTCGATACAAGTCGTAGGGATTTTGCCCCAGCAGTTGCTCAGGCTTATCTATGCCAAGCAAACGTAAATCCGCCGCACAAGCTTTGCCAATATTTGGTAAATCAGTCAATTGCTTAACCTCAGCACGCACGACTTTTGCTGGATTCATACGGATTGCCTCGTTAAAACACACGCTGAAAAGTCATTACTGCTGGATAATCGCTTAGGCGAGATAATTGCCTTGGCGAAATAAGAGCCTGCAAATAACAGGCTCTTAAAAAAGCTATAAAATCTAGGCTTTAACCAGTGTTGTCAGATCCGCTGGGCGGTAGTAAACCGATTTTAGTACCTTACCTTGGCGAACCACTTTACCTGCCATTTCCACATCTTTAGCGCATTTCGCTATGATGAAATCACCTTGCTGACTACCGACAATTTCAACACCTTGCTTGGCATAGAAGGCTATGGTCTCGGCAAGTTCTTGCTCGTTACGGCACACTTTACTCATATTGCTCGAGTGGACTTCATCCCAGCAGCTAATAAAGTCGATTTCACGGTTTTGAGCCACGCAAAGCAACAAGTCAATCAGGTAACTGATTTCGAGTCTGTCGGTCATGGCCTGTGCGCCTAAATGCACCAAACGCCCCATTAACACGTATACAGAATCGACTATGGCATCGGCCTGTTCGATACGGCTATCGGCTTCTGCAAGTTCAGTTAACTCCTCAATAATCAGTGAAGTATGTAAGGTGTCGGCCTTGTCATCTAAAGAATCAACATCATTAACGGGCAAGTCGAAGGTGCTACGAAACTCACTGATATCACGATATAAGTGGTCATAAATAGGTTGAGTTAAGCGGGTGAGTTTCATCTGATTTGCCTTGAAATAAAGAGTTTGGCGGCAATTTTAAAGAAATGCGTCGCAGAATACAAAGATGGGGCAGAGATAAAAATACCCGCAGCCAAATAGGCGGCAGCGGGTTTCGGTAAATTTTGGCGGATGACCGAATGGAGAAATATATTGTGAGCCTGTGTTACTTGGTGATTATTGGCCGTATTTTGCAATCAGTTGATCAAGATAAGGGCCAACGTCTTTATCAGCCCAATCGAGATATCCCCGCACAAAACCGACAAGATTACCTTTAGCATCAAAAATATAACTGGCGGGTACGACATTCGCGGGAATGATTTGTTCTATGTTTTGCTCCGGGTCAAGCCAAGTGGCATAGCCGCTAAAGCCATGTTGGTTAAGAAAAGGGCGTACATCTTTAGATTCTTCATCGATAGAGATTGGAATGATGGCGATATTCTTCCCTTGATACTGCTGCTTAAGTTTTTGGAGTTCTGGAATTTCCCTTAAACAGGGGGCGCACCAGGTTGCCCAAAGATTAACTAAAACCAATTTTCCTTGGTGCTGTTTTAGGGTTTGGGTTTGTCCTGATTCATCAATAAAGGGAACTTCTGGTACGCCGCGTGCGTGCTGCATTTCTATAAAACCAGTCATCACAAGGGGCTTAGGGAGGGGCTCTCCCGTACTGTAGAGTTTATTGTCTAGTGAGTGGGCTGAGCTGCTATTAGAAAACAGACCCAAACACGCCAGTAGAACAAAGGGAAAATATTGTAATTTCATCTGGTTATCCTTTACTTCAAATAGTCGTTTGTGTTTTTCTACGGGTTACCAATGCGAGACACAACCCAACACCAAGCACTAATAACAGCAGTGGCCCAAACCAAAGTGCGAAGGTGGAGGCCTTAAATTCAGGTTGATAACGGATTTTTTGACCATAGCGTTGCACCATAAAATCGATAATCTCATCTTGGCTTTGCCCCTGTTCCAGCATCGAGAATATTTGTGCTTTGAGCTCGTGGGCGATTGGCGCCTGTGATTCAAATAGGCTTTGATTCGTCGCCATAGGGCAACGCAGCACTTTACTGATATCTATTGCCTGTTGCTGGTAGGAAAGGCTTGATATGGGCTGAGTTTGCGCTACGGATAAGCATGGGATACCTATCCCACATAAGGAGATAGGGAGCAGTAAGACTAAAAAGCGCAATATTGGATTCATTAGGCAAGTGTCTCCTGTGGTTTGTGATGGGATAGGTTAACTAAGGTTGTTAAATCAGCTTGATAGCTAAAATGGCGAGTAGGCCAAGCGGCAATCGCCCCACCTAGCATCATTAATATGGCGCCCAGCCAGATCCAACTCGCAAGGGGTTTATAGCTGATGCGGATAAGATATTCGCTGTCACTTAATTGCAGCCCCATGGACACATAAATATCCCGCCATAAACCGTGGTCGATACCCGCGTGGGACATTTCCATCCCATTGCTTTTAAAGGTTTGGCGTTGTGGTGTGATATAGCCTAAAACCCGTTCATCATTCGCGGCATCGCGGATACAGATATTGGCCTGAATGGCGGTAAAGCTGTTGGTTTCAACATTCTCAGTGCTTTCATACACTAAGATATAACTCGCCAAAGGCTTACCTTGACCAGGCCCCATTCGCAGTAGGGCTTCCTGTTCAAAAAAAGAGACGGATGTTGCACCAATAATAGTGATAGCCACCCCAAAGTGGGCGAATAGCATGGCGACAAACCCTTGTTTTGATGACTTAACGGGAGGATTTAAGCCGTGCTCACTGCGGTTTTGGGTTAATTGATGGGCATATACTCGTCTACCCAATCCCGAGGCTACCAATATCGTGAGCAATAAACACACCAGCAACCAAAGTGCTGCGGCAGTGCCAAGGAGTAAAAATAAGCTACTGCCCGAGGCGGCTTGTAAGCTTACCCAGCCTGCGACGGCTAATATCACTAGGCTAGGAATGAGCAGGGAAGTAATACGAGTCTTTGAGGCATTTTGCCATTGCGCTATTTGCCATTGCACTAAGGGCGCAATGCCCATTAACAGGACAAGCAAGAAAGTGAGGGGGACAAATATAGCGTTGAAATAAGGGGCCCCCACTGAAAGTGTACCTAAATCGAGCAGCTCATAGATCAAAGGGTAAAATGTACCGAGTAATACGGAAAACGCTGCTACGACTAAGATAACGATCCCGAGCAGTAACAGCGTTTCCTTACTGAAAAGCGCGAAAGTCACATCCTGTTTTAAATGATGGGCTTTGAGTGCAAAAATGAGTAACGCAGCCCCAACAAAAATCACTAATAAGCAGAGGATTGACATGCCACGGGTCGGATCGGCGGCAAAGGCATGTACTGATTGCACTATGCCGGAACGCACCAAAAAGCTGCCGAGTAAACTGAGTGAAAATGCCAATAAGCACAGCAGTAAAGTCGTCAGTTTAAAGCCATGAGTACGTTGAGTGAGAATGAGGGAATGCACTAATGCTGTTGCCACAAGCCAAGGAATAAAGGAGGCATTTTCGACAGGATCCCAAAACCACCAACCACCCCAACCCAGTTCGTTATAGGCCCACCAAGATCCAAAGGCATTGCCGCCCGTTAGAAACACCCACGCTAATAATACCCAAGGTCGTAAATAGCTAATTTGGCGAGTATTAAAACCACCACCGAGCAGTGATGCTAACGCTGCGGCAAAGCAAACCGTAAGGCCTACATAGCCAAGAAAGAGCATGGGGGGGTGCAGTATGAGTCCTATGTCTTGCAAAATGGGGTTAAGATCTCGCCCTTCAATCGGAATGTTAGGTAATAAGCGGGCAAAGGGATTAGAGGTAAAGAGTAAAAATAGGTTAAAACCAAGGATCACTAATGCCAAAATGGCCAACAGCCTCGCAAAATACAGGGCGTCTTGGTATTTATCGCTGGCCTTATCTTGAGTGCAATCCGCCATCTTTATGCGATAACTGATGATCGCGCCCCAAAGGGCAATCGCAAATATCCAAAACAGCATTGACCCTTCGTGGCTGCCCCAAACGGCGGCCACTTTATAACCCAAGGCTAATTGGCTATTCGAGTGGTTTGCGACATAAGCAACAGAAAAATCATCAGTCATAAAGCAATAAATTAAGCAAAGAAGTGAAGTAAATACTGAGGTAAATATGGCTCTAAAGAGTGTCGGGCTTAATCCCACCAGATAGGCATTATTCTGCTTAACACCAATTAAGGTCAGTGTTGCAGAAAATAATGCCAATACGCTACTGATGATCAGTAATATATGTCCAATTTCTGGAAGCATAGTTGTCATTTATTATGCCTTAGAATAATGTGGTCGCGGTAATATAGTGTTTACAGTTGGCTATTTTACCCGTGTGATTTTCACATGCTGATTTTTATTAAGTTCGCTCATCAACTTGAGTTGTTTTCTTGTAATTTTAAATTTACATATAAGACCTTGTTGGAAAAAGTCAGTTTAATCACGAGGTTTAATCACTGTTGATTTTAAGATTAGTCGAGTTTTGCATTTAATAATGTGATCTTATCCGTTATTAAATCATTCCTTTTTACGCTTGATATTTTTTTTGAAAAATCAAATGCATTTTTAGTTTTTTTTATAACTGAAATGTGCTTTTTAACTTCTAAAAAATAAATGACATTAAATTTGTAAGTTATTGTATTTAATTTATTTTAATTGATTTTATTCATCTTGATTTATCAGCGGGAATTTAGTGTGCTCTAGCTCTGATTTTTAATGGTTTTTTGCCTCCACCATGCTGTAACTGGTCAATTGTTTATGTCGTTCAGTGAGCAGTTAGGTTCAGTAGAAAATAAAAAACTAATGATAATTAGGAGTGAATGATGAAACGATGGAAATCCAAAATAGCACTCAGCGTGCTGTTTTGTTTAGGTACTATCGTCAGTGTGGCCGGAATAGCATCCGATGCTAAACCGGGCGAGGTAAAGCCTGGCTATGGTAATAAACAAATGAGTGCGGAAGCTCAGGGAATTATGGCTAATCCCGATCTAACACTAGAATCCCGTGGTGTAAGAACACTGCAGGATTATATTGTTCAGGAAAAAGAGTTGTTTGATTTTCTTTTTGAAAATCATCCGGTATTTAAATATGCCGAGCAAGGTCGTTTAAAAGGAACCTATAAGGTCAGTGACCGTGGTGAAGAATACTTACACGGTGGTGATAGCCAAAAATATAGCCAACATCAAGAGGGCAATCGCCCTATGGCATTGCAATATCGCCTCGGTGCCAAGTCGATTTTGGATTTCCCAAATAAGTTTGTTGGTCCTGAAAAATGTGGTGAGTGCCACGGTCCACAATATGAAAAGTGGAAACGTTCACGTCATTCAAAAACCTTACGTTTTCCGGGGAGTCATCCCGAAGTCGATAACGATTTAAACAAAACCATGTATGGCACTAAGGATACTTCTATCCTGCCAGACGGCATTACCCCTGATGCAATTTATGCGACGGTGGGAACACCAAGAACCAAATACGGCTTTATCGATAGCTACTTAGTACGCGGTACTTTCCATGTGAAAGACGGTTTACTCAAAGATGGTACTGGCACTATGGTCGCCGGTGGTAACCAATTCTCCCGTGGTTGGGCTGAATGGTTAACCCCTGAAATGGCGAAGAAAATTCAGAAAGTTATTCCTGAATTTCCAACTAAAATGGAAGATTTTGGCGCGAGTGGTTCACACCAATGGGGTATGAGCTCCTATGGTGCTAAATACGAGAAGGAATTCTTATTCCAACCTGCGAGTTCCTATTGCGAAATGTGCCACACCTTTAAGTTTGATTTTAAAACTAAAGATGAGTTTTTTGCAGCCCTTGGTAATCCTAAAGAGCTCCAAAAACATACAGTGTCACTCGGTATTACCTGTGAAGAGTGTCATGGCGCAGGTGGTCATTTAGACGGCGGTATCGGTGGTGGTATGCCTTCTAACTGTGAGCGTTGTCACCAGCGTTTTAACTTCGTAGAAGAACTTGCGCAAACCCCACAGGGTAAAGAAAAACTGGAATATGCCTTTAACGTGAAGATGAAATCTTCGTGCCCATCTTGTGGTACAGAAGGTTCGCAAATGTTTGCCTCGTCTCACTACGATAAGGGTATGCGTTGTTCTACCTGTCATGATCCACACGAAGTGACTGATGGTGATTGGAAATCCGGTATTACTAAACCAAAACTCATCAAAGAATGTACCGATTGCCATACGGCACAGGCTGAAATTGCGAGTAATACCAAAACCCACAGTAAACAAACTTGTCAAAGCTGTCATATGCCAAACATGGGTAGTTGTGAAAACTTCACCGCGATCCAGTTCCCTGATATGGCCGGTTTCGACAACGTTCGTAAGTCGCACATGTGGAAAATCGATGTTGATCCATTGCGTAAGACACTTAACCCACCTGAAGGTAAGTCTCGCGACTCATCCACTAAGGGCTGGACTGTGGCGAAGGACGAAAATGGCCATAACTACCTCGATCTCATGTGGACCTGTGCTCGTACTTCCGCTTCTGATCACGATGTAGTGGATAACAAAGGTTGCCATAGCCAATTCCAATCTAAGTTGGGTGAGGGTCTGCACTTTAAAGATCAACAGCAAATCTACGGCAAAGTTCAGAAGTGGCAAAAACCAGTGAAAGAAACCTATGCCAAAGTAGAAAAAGCCCTTATTAGCATCGATAAGTCGCCCAATATGGCGAAGTTATCGGTAGAAGATAAGACGCAAGTGCTGTTGTTGACCGATAAAGCTCAAGATGTCCTCAAGCTGATTAAAGCCGATGGTTCATGGGGTGTTCATGGTGCGCGTTACTCACAAAAACGCTTAGATGCCGCCTTGACCTATGTGACCCAAGCCCAAGCAATCATTGATGGTAATGCGCTGAGTGCGAAGAAAATATAGTTTAACTTGAGTCCTAGTTATCCCCGACACCTTTGGGTGTCGGGGAATATGAGAGCCTAATTATGCATAACATGCTTCGTCAAAGTGTAAGCCGAATATTGATGGTGTTGGCCTTAGGCGTGACTGCGATGCCAGTCATCGCCGGTGGTGGTTCAGAAATGTCTGAAGTGCCCTATAACGAAATCCAATTAAATCCCATTTCGATGATGGAAGCGGAAACCTTAGTCGGCAAACAAGGCGTTTATTTTTTCGACGTAAATACACTGGAGATATGGGCAGAAGGTTTTATCCCCGGAGCAGTTTTTTTCAATGTTCAGAATTGGAGAGAGTTACTTCCAAAGAATAAAGATGCAGTCATGGTGTTTTACTGCGCTAACCGCCTTTGCACCAGCAGCAATATGGCGGCGAGAGAAACCATGAAGCTAGGTTACACAGGTGTGCGTCATATGGCCGATGGTATTTATGGCTGGCGTATGTCAGGTCGAGTAACAGAAAAACCTTAGTAACACACAGGACCGATGTTTTATCGGTTTGGTTTGCAGGGCCAAAAGGCGAAACCCACAGGGTTAACATTGTAGAGAACATAAAATGAAAACACGTATGCCAACTTCTTTTATCCCCAAAAGCATCACAGTGGCGACCTGCGCCGCATTATTTGTTTCGGTAGCCAGTTTTGCCGGCACAAGTCTGAAAACCGATGCAGATAAAACCTCTTACAGCATTGGCGCTTCTATTGGTAATTACATTTCTGGTCAAGTCTACAACCAAGTTGAATTAGGCTCAGAGGTGAATGTCGACTTAGTCGTGCAAGGTTTTGTGGATGCGCTTAAAGATAAACAGCAATTAACCGACGAAGAAGTGCTGACCTACCTGAACCAAAGAGCAGAACAACTCAATGCCGCAAGAACTGTCGTTGCTGAAAAACAAATGGCAGAAACTAAAAAGGCAAGTGCGGCATATCTTGCTGAAAATCAAAAAAAGTCTGGCGTTAAAGTTACCGCCTCTGGTCTTCAATACGAAGTCTTAACCCAAGGTAAAGGTCATAAACCCAATCCAGAAGATGTGGTCACAGTGGACTATGTTGGCACTCTTATCGATGGGACTGAGTTTGAAAATACGGTTGGACGTAAAGAGCCCACTCGGTTTGCATTAATGTCGGTGATCCCCGCTTGGGAAGAGGGATTAAAGTTGATGCCTGTGGGGTCTAAATACCGTTTTGTGGTACCAGCAAGCCTTGCCTATGGCACTGAAGCCGTAGGTATTATCCCTCCTGAATCAGCACTTATCTTTGAAATTGAACTGAAAAATATTGAGAAACCCAGCGAAATGAAAGAGATGAAAAATAAAAAGATGATGCCTGCACACGGTTAATCTGGCTCCTAAAACGAGTTGTTTGGAGAGTGAAATGGAGACTGGAATGGTGAGCTTAGGACTAGGCACTGGCATCAGTTTACTGTTGTTTGTTGCTTATATTTACTGGCAGCACATGCGTCTAAACCTAGTAATGGGAATCGCACAGTTGCCAAACATGTCGAGCAAGGTGCCCTTTGCGATGGGAATCGTCCTAGTGCTGCTTACCCTTGCTATCTACAGTCAAACAGGCCGTTTTAGGGATTGGGATCAAGGTCGGATTGATGAAAATATTGATTATTTAGTGGCGGCCGAGATTACCAAAGCCAGTCGTTGGGCTCAGAGTGAGCCGCAAAACACCTTGGCACTTATGTCATTAGCTCAGGCTTACAATGCGGGAGGTTTGTACTCAGATGCGGTGCTGACCTTAGATAAATTACTCGAAATAGGGGGAGAAGATGCCGAAGTGTTAGGGGCAAAAGCTAACGCGCTTTATTACCGTGAGCTTCGGCAAATGACACCTGAAACCCAAGAGGTGATTGCCAAAGCATTAGCACTCTCTCCCTTTGAGCCTCAAACCCATATGTTACTCGCGGCAGATGCTTACTTGCATGCTCGTAACCAAGAGGCCATTGACCATTGGCAGCTCCTGCTCAAACACAATGGGGACAGTATCAACCGTGAAGCAATCGATAATGCGATTGCAAATGCACAAAGCAAAATGAATGAAAGATGAAACCCGTTTCTATCAACCCTCGCCGTAAAGATCTGTCCCTGCAAGGAATCTGGCGAGGCGTTGATATTTTAATAAAAGGATAAATAGGATGAAGAAATACTATGCATTGTTGCTGTTAGTGCCCTTGCTATTTGGCTGTAATAAAAGCGAGGCCACAGACCATGTTCATAAAGCCGAGATGATCCACGAGCATGACCGTTGCCATTTATGCGGCATGGTGATCACTAAATATCCCGGACCTAAAGGGCAAGTGCATCTCAAGGCTGAGAAAACGGTACCTAAGTTTTGTTCTAGCCGCGATATGTTTAACTTTGCATTACAGCCTGAAAATAAAAGACAAATTGATTACATGATGGTGCATGACGCGGGCACGACCGATTGGGATCAACCTGACGATGGCGCCTTTATTGATGCTCAAAATGCCTTCTATGTTTACGGTACGACTAAGAAAGCTGTGATGGGACCTGCCGTTGCCCCTTTTAGTACCAAAGCTGCCGCCGAAGCCTTTGCTAAGGAATACGGCGGCCGAGTGCTGAGATTTGATGACATTACCTTAGAACTGCTCGCGGGTGATAAATAAGGTTGTGATGATGAAGCCGCATCTATTGCTGATTGGGCTGCTGTGTTTTGCCTCTTTTGCTAGTTGGGCAGCACTCATTCGGGTAACAGATACAGATTCACTCACCCTTGCCCTTAACAAAGCCCAAGCAGGTGACACCTTAGCGCTAGCCACTGGGGTGTATGAAGGCTCCTTTAAGGTGACGAAATCCATTTCGCTAAAGGGGGAAATAGGCGCGACATTAGATGCACTGCGCCAAGGCAGTGCATTGGTCATTGAGGCACCTCAGGTAAGTATTGAAGGGCTAAATATCCGCCACTGGGGACGGGATCTGTATTACCGTGATGCCGCCATTTTACTCAAAAAAGGGGCGGATCATGTGCAGATTAAGGGAAACCGCTTGGTGGGTGATGGTTTTGGTATTTATGGCGAACAGCTAAACTCGCCCATCATCACGGACAATAGTATTAGTGGCAACGGTGCCATTCATGTGCTTGATCGGGGTGATGGCATTTATCTTAAGCATGTTAATTCGCCACAAATTGACCGAAATCAGCTGATTTTTGTCCGTGATGGTGTGTATTTAGAGTCCGTTACCCACAGCCGCATTTATGAAAATCAATTCACTAAGCTGCAATATGGTATTCACTATATGTATACCCAAGCCGACGAAGCGTGGCAAAACCAAGCGATTGCCGTCGATGGCGGTTATGCCCTAATGAATTCAACCCATATTTACCTGCACCACAACCGTGTGACTCAGGCGCGGGACTTTGGCATTTTGCTCAACATTACTGAGGCATCCCATGTGCAAGCCAATGTTGCGAGTCAAATCCATAACCCTAAGGGCACTGTGGAGCTTGGCAATGAAGGGAAAGGTATTTTTATTTACGCCGCTCAACATAACCGTATTCAAGATAACGAGTTTAGCCACAGCGATACTGGGATCAGTATGGCCATGGGCGGAGAGGAAAATCGCCTTTGGCATAATCGTATTATGGCCAATCAAACCCAAGTCAAATATGTCGGAGAAACTCAACTTGAATGGAGTTATCAGGGGCAGGGGAATTACTGGTCGGAATATCAAGGTTGGGATCTGAATGGCGATGGATTAGGGGATATTGTCCATAGGCCGAATGATAGTTTAGATAAACTGTTTTGGCTTTATCCTGAAGCCAAACTGTTGATGGAAAGCCCCGTTGTGTTGTTACTGCGCTGGGTGGAACGCCAATTTAAACCCCAAGTGACGAGCGGTATAAGTGATAGTTTTCCCCTAATGCAAAGTGGCGCGCACGTACTGATTGATGGAGGTTCGCGATGAATCATCAAACTTTGACCTGCTCAGCAAATAAGCCTATAGCGAGTGCTGATGTGGTTGTTAAAGCGACAAATATCAGTAAATGCTATGGCAAGTTTAAGGCTCTGGATGATGTGAGTTTTGAGGTGTTAGCGGGTCAAGTGATCGCACTCCTTGGGCATAATGGTGCGGGTAAATCTACATTACTCAAGCTTATTTTGGGATTACTTACCCCCACAAGTGGCCTGCTCCAAGTTCAAGGTCATAGTGTGAGCTCCCAACAAGTGCGGCAGAGTTTGTCTTTAGGCTATTTACCTGAAAATGTGAGTTTTTATGACAATATGACCGCCAATGAGCTGCTGCGATATTTCGCTAAGCTTAAGGACGTTGCCTTGCCTAAAGTGCATGAATTACTTGCTGAATTTGGTTTAGAGGCCGCTAAAGATAAGCGCTTGAGTACTTTTTCTAAGGGGATGCGGCAGCGCCTTGGGCTCGCTCAGGCAATATTGGCAGATCCTCAGATATTGTTACTTGATGAGCCGACTGTCGGTCTAGATCCCTTAGCATCGGCTTTTCTGTATCAAAAAATAGCCCAACTTAAGGCGAAAGGCTGCGCGATTATCATCAGTACCCATGAGTTAGGATTAGTTCAAGATCAAATGGATCGGGCTTTGATTTTAGGCCGAGGACGAATGTTAGCTTCGGGAAGCTTAACCTCCCTGAGGGCGGCGACTCAGTTGCCAAATCATATCTTGTTGCATTTTCTATCTAATACTCAAAGGCAAGCATTGCTCGCGGATCCCATTTTAGCGGCATGTGTTAAGGCAAATGCGGGGCAGGGACTCACACTAGCCGTGCCACAGGAGCAAAAGTCAGCCGTGTTAAATCACTTATTACAAAAAGTGCCCGCGGGGGATTTTTCTATTGAACCTCCTAGTTTGCAGAGTGTGTTTCATCATTACATGGAAAGTCTTTGCCCCCTTCAGTCGTCAAAAATGCCCACAAAGACTATTAACATAACAGATATAAATCAGGCGATTAATTTGGAATCAGTCCTATGAACCGTTCCGAGGTTTTGCACCATCGTTTAAGTGCTCTGAGCATAGTGAGCACCATAGCCGCCAAAGAGTTTAAGGATAATTTGCGTAATCGTTGGTTATGGATGATGGCGGGAATCTTGTTGTTGCTATCTCTGTGTGTGAGTTTTATGGGCAGCGCTGTGTCCGGCAACTTAGTGGTATTTGAGCCTGCCCAAATCCTTTCTGGGTTAGTCACTTTATCGGTATTTATGCTCCCTTTAGGTGCGATTTTGTTGAGTTATGACAGCTTTGTTGGTGAAAAAGAATCCGGCACTCTGTTGTTACTGCTGACCTATCCATTAGCACGTTGGCATCTCGTGTGCGGCAAGTTTTTAGGCCATGCCTGCGTGATGACCATTGCCTGCATTTTGGGCTTTGGTTTAACAGGATTAATACTGATATCACTGGGCGATACTCAGGCCCAGTTATCCATAGCTATCGGGTTTATCCATTTGATTATGAGCAGTATTTTACTGTCATTAGTGTTCGTGCTCTTGGGTTATTGGGTTAGCTTGTGTGTGCGAGAAAAAGCCAAGGCACTGGGGATATTACTCATTTTATGGTTTGTGCTTGTGCTGGTTTATGATCTGATTTTACTCAGTGCAGTGGTTGGAATGAGTGAGATGTTTAATCGTACCGTATTCAACCTACTGATTTTGTTGAACCCTACTGATCTGTTCCGTGCTTTAAATTTACTCGCGACCCCCTCGGATACACTCGCGGCTAAAAGTAGTCTCACTCTGCTTGCTCAAACTGGGCTGGGCTTACCCTTAATGTATGGTTTGCTGGGTGGCTGGATTGGTGCATTACTTTTGTGTTGTTCTTGGATCTTTAAATACCAAGAAATCTAGTTTAGCGACCTCTGTATTAGTCTAACTTTGTACTTATTAAACAATGACTAAACTGAGTATAGAGTCACACTCTTATATGTTGTTAAAAGGTAAAATTAACCATCTTGACTTGGTGATTGCATATCATCGTTTTCTTGGAAAGAAACAATGTCACATGATGATTGCATGTTGTTAGTGTAATCAAACTTTATCAGTATTGGCTGATCTTTCAGGCGTTTAACATGCATAAAATCACATCTTATTTAATGTTAGATGAACAGGCTAAGGAATTAGTCGATCATGTGAATGGGACAACCATCAGCCTGACTTTTTCCGAAACGGCCTTATTAGTTCTGCTGTTATCATCCACGAATGCCATTTTTACTAAGGAAGAATTGCTGCAGGTCGGCTGGCCTGAAAGGGTGGTTGCTCCTACCTCTTTAACGCAATGCATCAGTACCTTACGTAAAAAGCTCGAACCCTATACCGAAGTGCAGCTTAAAACCGTGGCACGCCGCGGGTATCAATTGCATATCTCTGAACAATCCCATGTAAAGATGCTGGCGATCAATGATGCGAATGCAATTCGTGATGCCTTAGTGGGGGTGTCGGTTTGGACTAAAGTTGCTGGTATTGCCCTCTTGTGCGCTATCTTGGCAATCGTTTGGTATGTGAGCGACCATCATGCGGTGGTTAAACAGGTGGCTAAATGGCATGCCGATAAATATATCAGCCTCAATATTGGTGGCACGCTGGGGACGGCGCGAACCTTCTATATTGGTGATGAGGATCGTTTACATCCTTCATGGTGGCAAAAACATTTAGCGCCAGAGGGAAATCACATCAATAACCTTAATTACTTCAGTGCATTTACCTCAACAGATGGCAAAAATTATTCGATGGCGATTTGCCCTGAGCTGGACGCCGATGCCTGCAGTGGTCACGGCATCATCAATATCACGGCGATAGATGCAAAACCCGCAGGATTAAATATGGCGGAGTTTATTCCGCTGAGCCAAATAATGGAGCAGCGCATTCGCTATAACCGTATTGTCCTCCCTGCGGATGATAAAGGAATGGGTGAGCTACTTGAGCATAATTACCATGCGGATATTTATTTTCCCGTGGCGGGCGAACTCTTAGTTCGTAACGATCTCAGTATGTCTCTGGTCTATGAAGGGCAAAATAAGGGTAAGTTTTATTCGACCTCCTGTATTACAGATCAAGATTGTTTAACGACACCGATTAAATACACTATCCGCGGTGAGTTTGAGCAGTACCAGACCACAATTGATGACCTTAAAGTCGATGTTTTTCACGTTAAAGTGTTACAAAAGGAACTGACAAAACCGGATGAAGTCAGCCATTCTGCTATGCAGTTCTACCGTGAAATTCGTAAGCATGATATCCGTGATGAAGATTTATTTTATTATCGTGTTTATCAAAATGAGCACACGGCAGTATGGATCATTCCTCAGATGGGACAAGTGCTTGCGTGGACTCAGTACACTCAGATCAAATTATAAAGTAGTCGTTAGCCAAACTTGATTAAGCCGACATAGCGTCGGCTTTTTTGTGCCTGCAGTTGAGCGCGGTCGTGATGATGCTAAGCTGCGTGTTTAAGCGTCTGGCTCAAATTGTTTGCATTAACTTTCTATCATAAAAATTGGCTTTGTTTTACTTCTTCATTCAGTGCCAGTTACACTGCCAAACTTAGCAATCACACTATAAATACAATAATAAAAGAAAGAGGAGTCATTCATGTCGGACCGTCTAATTCCCGTGCTGTTACTGTCTACTTCAGTACTGACGGGGCTCACTGCTTGCAGTGATAACACCACAGAAAACACTGTAAAAACCAGCGAAAACGCGCCAAAAAGTCAAGACGTTGCGGCTCAAATGCCGATTGGCATTAATGTCGCGGCTATGACGCCAACGGTAAAACCAGGGGATGATTTTTATACCTACGCCAATGGCGAGTGGATGAAAACGACAATGATCCCAGCCGATCGCTCCAGCACTGGCGCTTTCCTCGTTGCCTTTGAAGCAACCGAAAAGCATAAAACCAGTTTGATTGCCGATCTGGTGAAAGCGCAACATGCGGCGGGGAGCGACGAAGCGCGTATCGCCGATTTCTACAAGGCTTACACAGATACTGCCGCTATTGATGCCGCAGGAATGAAGCCTGCCGAGGCGGATATTGCCCGTTATGAGGCCATTGCGAGCAAGCAGGATTTATCTGCGGCGTTAGGCGGAAATCTGCGCGCCGATGTCGATCCTCTCAACGCGACTGACTTTTATAGCGAAAACCTATTTGGGATCTTCGTAACCCAAGGTTTAGCAACGCCGGGCGAAGTCTTACCTTACTTTTTACAGGGTGGTTTAGGCTTACCTGAGCGCGAATATTACCTGTCTGCCGATCCTAAAATGGTCGACATTCGCACCGCTTACCGCGCTTACATTGAAACCTTGCTTAAAGATGCGGGTGTGAGCGAGGCCGCTGTCCGTGCCGATCGTATTTTTGCCCTTGAAAACAAGATTGCCGCGGCCCACGCCAGCCGTGAAGCAAGCGAGGATTTTACTCAGTCTTCGGGGGTATGGAGCCGTGCTGACTTTGATGCCAAAGCACCGGGCATCGATTGGACTGCCTTTTTAGCGGCGGCTCAACTGGGCAATCAGCCTAAATTTGCGGCCTACCATGCAACGGCGATTACGGGACTTTCTGCGCTTGTGGCCTCTGAGCCTTTAGAAGCATGGAAAGATTGGCTCGTGTTTCACCATATCAACAGCCATGCTGATGTGTTGCCATCGGCTATTGACAACGCTTCGTTTGCTTTTAATGGCACTAAGCTTTCTGGCACGCCAGAGCAGCGCAGCCGCGATAAACGTGCCTTAGCGGCACTCGACCAATATTTAGGTGATGCCGTAGGCCATGCCTATGCCGAGCAATATTTCCCCGCTTCGGCCAAAGCAGAAGTCAGCACTATGGTGGATAACATAGTGGCCGCCTTCGGTCAGCGAGTGGAAAAACTCGATTGGATGGACCCTTCAACCAAGAAAGAAGCCCTAGCAAAAGTGGCCACTATGGCGGTGGGCGTGGGTTATCCCGATAAATGGCGCAATTACGACAGCTATGCAGTGACTGCGACCAATGCCTACGCCAATGCCATCAATGGCGAAAAAGTAGAGTACAGCCACCAGTTAGCCAAGATTGGCAAACCAATGGATAAAGGCGAGTGGTGGATGACCCCGCAAGTGGTGAATGCGGTGAACTTGCCGGTGCAGAATGCGCTTAACTTCCCTGCGGGTATTTTGCAACCGCCATTCTTTGATGCTAAGGCCGATGCGGCCTACAACTATGGCGCGATTGGCGCTGTGATTGGTCATGAAATCAGCCATAGTTTTGATAACAATGGTGCGGCCTTTGACTCGACTGGCGCTATGCGTAACTGGTGGACGCCCGCTGACTTTGCTCAATTTGATAAGCAAGGCGATGCGTTAGCGCAGCAGTTTGATGCTTATGCGCCTTTCCCTGATTTACACGTGAATGGCAAGTTGACCTTAGGTGAAAACATTGCCGACGTAGCAGGTTTAGCCGCCGCTTATGATGCTTACCATGCCTCGCTTAAAGGCAAAGATGCGCCTGTGATTGGAGGCTTTACGGGTGATCAACGCTTCTTTATCGGCTTTGCGCAAACCTGGGCCACTAAGATGCGTGACGAAGCCCTGCGTGCTCGGGTGGCAACCGATGGACATGCCCCCGGCATGTATCGCGCGCTGACCGTGCGTAACTTAGATGCTTGGTATACTGCATTCGATGTTAAGCCTGGCGACAAGCTGTATTTGGCTCCAGAAGATCGCGTTAAGATCTGGTAAGTTTACTGCGTTGATTTGAAAGGAAGGGGAACACTAACGTTCCCCTTTTTATTAACGATTTTGCAGTCGGTTGTAATCCAGCCACCCACTTTCTATCGGATGATTGTCGAAAAAGATCTGATTGAGTTCGTCACTAAAGGCCCAAAACTTCGGATCGGTACGGCGTACACCCACCATATCTAACAGTGCCTCATAGTCTTTTTCAGTTTGCATTTTCTCTACTGTCGCCACGACGTTAGGCAAGTCTTGTTCTTTCACTCGCCAAAATGCCTCAGGATAACTGCCCAATAAGCCATGCACTAAAGTGACGTCATCTTTAGCGGGTTCGCGGTTACTCGCCTCATTAAACAGGCTCGAAATATTCCGATGGGCGCTATTGCGAACTAAGGTAAATATCTCAGCTTTACCCGCTTTTTCAGGTTCGACCATGATCATGGTTAGTTCAGGTAACAGGGTCGCTTGTGTGCCTTTTAATCGATCTAATGTGTGTAAAAGTGCTTTGCTATGTATTTGCAAGCTACTATTTTCTATGTGATATCGATTGGGTTGAACCTTAGCAACCTTCTGCCCGAGTTTTTGATACAGCTCGCCCTTTAGATCGTCACTAAAGTAGAGTACGCCCGTAGGCTGATGAAAGGTGTTGATATCCCCTGCGATAAAGGCCGTGAGCTGAGTACCAGCCCCTTGATACCAATCACTCAACTGCTTGCGCCTTTCCTCCTGCGGCAACAGGGTCAGGAAATTCGATTCCCCCTCCATGCGTAAAAAATCCATGTATAAGCGAGTTAATAGCTGATGGCCGTAGTTACCATAAACATCGAAACCCGCGACCAATAAATAGTGGATACGCTCCAGTAAGGCATAATCGATAATCCAAGCCGTTTTGGGCGGTTCGCCGACTAAGCCTTTGACCACAGTGGCATTGTCGAAGTGGCGCAGCACTGTCAGGCTGGCATTATCATTGGTGTCGTCGCCATCCCAGAGCCCGTCTATGGTGAGGTGCTGGCCGTTTTTGAATTTCTCGTTCAAGAACTGATTACGCGCCCGCATATATTTGCCTTGCTTGGCGGCATATTTCACCCAAGTTACTGCTAATGCAGTGCTTTCTTCCTCTGCAGGCATACGTAGATTTTCAAGTTGGGAATGGTAAAAGGCGCTAAAGTCAGTGTCGTCCATATAATCTGGAGTCACAAAGTACACCCAGAATCTATCGTTAATGACATTGAGCGCCACCTGACCACGGCACACTGGGCCTTTGATAAAGCCCATAATGGTATCTTGGGCGCGGGTCAGCATAAATCGATAGCGCGCACTGGCAGGAATTTGAATAAAGGCTTCAAAGGGATTGGCCGCAACGCTCGGCTTGTAGCTCGGCAGTTGTGTGACTGAGTAATCCGCATCGATAAACCATTGTTGCCAGTTATTGAGCAAGCCGGTATTCAAAGCGTAGGGGATGTGGGTTTTATCGACTATGGTTGCCCGATAAGGCCGAAAGCGGTAATAGACTCGCTCCACCTTAGGATCGTCGAAGGGACGACGGGAGGCGATAATATCCAGCGCTTGCCCCGGCGGCGTCCGAGAACGCACTAACTCGAAGAATAAAGGCTGGGAGTTCGGTTGATTTAAAGACTCAAAATATAAGTGGAAGGCAAACAAATGCTCATAAATGTAACGTGCACTTAATTGGCTTTTTAAACTGTCGCCGTTTAAAAACTCCTCCCAGTGGGTTATTTCTGCAATAAATTCAGGTGTAAGCGCCTGTGCAAATGGCAGTGGTGCACCTTGCTCAAGCCAGTGCATCAACACTTGATGCTCATTCGCATTCAGTGCTGGCAAGCCATAAGGCATACCTGCAAGGGGCTGGCTTTGCTCGTATTTGTCCATTTCCTCTAGGCTGGCGCATTGCTGAACTCTGTCTAGGCTGAAATCAAAACGCTTATCTAAAATCTTGTCTTCGGGCAGAGGATGCATTTGCTTAAGCGTGAGCATTCTGGCTAATACCGAGGCTTGGGTATTGGCTTCTGGGGTTTGATCGCGCTCGTTTAGCATGGGGTAAAATCCGCGTTGACGCCAAGCTTCTGGGGTAAAGGCATCGACAAATAAGCGATTAGGTGTGGCAGCGACTAAACGTGTGCCTTGGTAAACCTTTTCCTTACTTGCCCCACGCTCTATACCTTCGCTCGAGGTCATTTTTAACTGACAGGGGGCATCGTAACAGGCATGACATACCACGCAGCGGCTATTGAGAATAGGCTCGACTTCTTTGTGCACAAACTCGGCTTGTTGAATAAATTGGTCGTTCAGCTGTGCATTTTCGACGCGTTTTTGCGGTGAGCTAGTGCCAAACAGGCTATTGAAATCGATTTGCGCTACGCTGGCACAACCTGTCGCTAACAGCACTGCGACCAACAACAACCTCTTCCATCCCCCTTTTATCGCGTCCATTCACCGCTCCTTCATTTGCCACATGCTATTTAGCAGAGTTAGGCTTTTTAGCCCACTGATAAGTATCACTTTAGCAGAAGAGTGTGTTGGATTTAAAATTTGCAGCCAGATGTTGTTCAAGGAGCTGACTTAAGTAGCCCTACAGACTTTTGGTCGCTGCTCGAAACTTGGGTAAGATAGCGGCTATAAAAGCGTAACTGTGATGGCTGTATTAATTGCTCCAGTATTGTTGTGGCAATAACAAAAGGATGAAGTATGACTGCTGATAACCGCTATTTTTACGAACCGAGCAAAGGCCATGGCCTTGCACACGATCCTTTAAATGCGATTGTGGGGCCTCGACCGATCGGCTGGATTTCATCGCGGAATACTCAGGGGCAACGTAATCTCGCACCTTACAGCTTTTTCAATTGTTTCAACTACAAACCGCCCATCATCGGCTTTGCCAGCACAGGCTGGAAAGACAGTGTTGCTAATATCGTCGAAACAGGGGAGTTTGTGTGGAACCTCACCACTCGCGGTTTAGCCGAGCAGATGAATCAAACCTCCGCCATGCTGCCACGCGGTCAAGATGAGTTTAGCTTTGCCGGACTCACGGCTAAAGCTGGCACCATTGTTAAGGCCGATTTGGTGGCTGAAAGCCCAGTAAACTTCGAATGCAAATTGTCCCAATGTATCCAGTTAACCGCCGCTAATGGCGACAAGATCGATACTTGGTTAGTGTTAGGAGAAGTGGTGGCCGTGCATATTGCTAAGCATTTACTCAATGCCGAGGGGATTTATCAAACTGCCCTTGCCGAGCCCGTATTACGTGCCGGCGGCCCATCGGCCTATTATGGGATCTCCGAAGATCTGCGTTTTGATCTACATAGACCACAAGTGTAGGGGGGGGGCTCAGGTGCCGCAGGGCTGTGGGTTTTCAAACTTCGTTTGAGTTTTAGGCATTAGTTTAACTTTTAACTTTTTAAATCAAAATCTAAGTCAAAGTCGTGGGGCTTCACCCCACACCCGACCAAGGAGGACTGCTCGTCCTATCCTCCTTGGATTCTCCATGACGCCCCTAGCGAAGTTACATGCATTAGTTACCTGTCTCATACTCCAATAAAAATCGCCTAACGGCTCAGATGGGACATCCCTGTCCCCCCGAGCCTGTGCCATCATCCATGATGTCGCCACGGCATTTTTATCTGCGTATTTCGACAACTTCGCAGGGGAAGTGTATCCCTTAATTTTGGTGTTGTTCGTTAGTTATTAAAAGCAAAAAGAGTTGTGGGTGTTTTGACTTTCGAGACGTCAATTTGGATCTCATTTGGGCGCAACAGACGCCGACCTTTATTTTTAACATCAGGTCGCAAGACTGCGAGCCATTAACGGTTGATACCCCGTTGTGAAAGGTGAATTATCGATTATCGTAAATGTAGTTTGAATAACATAGGACATTGGCTTTGCTAAACTCGAGGAGACATATGTGTCCTCGCTTTTGCGCACTTTTCGCTCTTTCCCGCTCCTTCGAGCAAAGGGGTGCTTGACGGTATCGATTGACTTATTATTCAAGAATAATACATTAGTCATTATATTTTTTTACACTTGGTTTCTGTTTGCTTCCTATTTACTACGGAACAATTAGTTAAAGAAGTTGTTGCAAATTTAACCAGCACCACCTAGAATCCGCGCACTTAAATCAACCATATTGGTTGATTTTGGGAATTACTAATGCCACAGTATGATCTAGCTACAGTGAAAGCTTTGGTTCATAACCAACGTAATATAATCATGCTAGGTAATAGCAGGAGAGATAGGATTAATCTTGGTTACGAGATGAGTGATGTACAAGCATGTATTAACATGCTTCAAGAAGATGGATTCCATAGGACACATGAATACGGTGACCATACCGTAGATTCCTATAAAATCAGTTATTTACTGAGCGGCCAAGAAATGGCTGACAACCTCTACATTAAGTTCTACATTGATAGAGAGCAACAAATAGTCGTAAAAGTGTTGTCTTTTCACATGGATAGGTGATAGCGGAGCAATTATGAAGAACTGCATTACATGTGGCTCTACTGAGACGCATGAAGTACAAGAAGAGTTGTTAATGCGTTACAAGAAGGTGCAACTGAAGGTTTTCAGTAAGTTCACTATTTGTGGAGCATGTGGAGAAGAGTTTGAATCATCTGATCAAGCAGATGCTAATGACCTTGTCATGAGAGAGGCTAAGAAGAAGCATGATGGCCTTCTTGGTAGAGAAGAACTAAGAAAGATCAGGCTGTCATTTAAGTTGACTCAACAAGAAGCTGCTATCGTATTTGGGGGGGGGATCAATTCGTTTTCTAAATATGAGCGTGGCGAAATATCACAAAGTGAGAGTTTAGACAAGCTCATCAGGCTTTGTTACTCAGACAGCTTTATTCTTAGGAAGCACCTTCAATTAATTAACAGAGTTGACTTATTTAGAATAAAAAATCCAGTATGCAAGGTATTAGATTTTGTTTCTGATGTTGAAGATATGTCTCTTCATTACTCTAAAAGAAACGCTGTAAATAATGCAACTCATAAGATATTGAACTCGGGCATAAGCCACTACGGGACTTAAAAATGAATCAAGAAGCAATCAGAGAAGCAATCGATAATTTAGAGCTTCTGAACATAAAACTTCGTGGTTCTTCTTTTCAAGTAAATGAGGAAATTGAAGGTGTTATCAGAGCTGATATGCAACAGCAAAGCATGCTACATATTGAAGGAGAAGTTATTGATGATGCGTTAGAATCTTCTAATGCTCAAAAGACTGCAAATATGCTCCAAGTCAAAATTACACTTGGAACAAGGTATATATTGAAAATAGATAATAGTTTGAAAGATAAAGTAAAAAAAGGACACGTGGAGACTTCCTCAGAGCCAACAGAGCTTGCGAAAATAGAGGCTACTTTTCTCTTAGAGTATTTAATTAAGGGAGAAATCAATGACTCATCAATTAAGGAATTCTGCGAGTTTAACTCTGTTCATAATTGTTGGTCATTTTGGAGAGAGCATGTTTTTAGTGTATGTCAGAAAGCTCACATTCCAGTTTTTAGCATTCCTTTTTTTAAGAGCACTAATAATAAATAGTATTACTAGTAAACTAGTTTCAACCTAGGCTTAAATCAGATACTTGATCAATTCCTTATCATTATTATATTAATATCCCACGACTTTGATCCAAACGAAGTTTGGAAAGCTTTAAAGTCGATATTCCTAGCATTCGCTAAAACTATAGAAATAATAAACCCCAGTAAACAGGGGTTTATTATTTGAGCCTATACTGGTAAAAATTTAATGAGCCATCCATTCTTAAACTTTCAGCAAGCATGACAGTAAAAAGAAGACTTTCAGGTTTCTGAGGAGTTTAGGGAGATTAAGCACTGGCATGTAAGTGACCGTTGACGGCATGGATGCCGTCGTCGAGCCCTCATGGACGAGTTTATGGCGTGTCACTGGAATGACAATGCTTAATGGCTTAATTTGATGCTAAATCAGTTGGTCAAATTAATCAGCTATTTGGTTAAGTGATTAAGCAACAGCCAGTTAGTTCAAAGCTGGATTCCCGCTTAACAGCATTGCGGGAATGACGCTGATGAGTGGCTGGCTTTAGAGACTACAAATCCATGCGTTATTTGATAAACGCGAATGCATCACCGTAGAGATGCGCTTCTTCTACACCAATCTCGCGGAAGATTTCCCGTGCTGCACCCACCATGTCGAAACGGCCGGCGATATAGATGTCGTAGCCATTTAAGCTGACAAAATCTTGTTTGATTTGCGCTAACAGATTAGCGGTTTTGCCTTGCCAATTAGAGGGAGCTTCTTCGATAACTGGCACGAAGTGTAACCAAGGGTGAGCGTCGTGCCACTCGCGGGCGATGGTTTCAAAATACATGGCATCTTGGGTGCGACAACCCCAATACAGCATAGTTTCAACCTGTTGGCCGAGGGCGATTTGGTGCTCGATGATACTTTTAATGTAAGAGAAACCTGTGCCGCCGGCGATTAACAGGCGAGGACGAATGCTTTCGTGACGCAGGTGGGCTTCGCCGCCTGGGGCTTCGATGTCGATAGTGCTGCCGTCAATAGCGCAGGCTTTCAGGCGCTCGACCACTTGCATTGGGTAGCTTTCACTTACAGCGGCGCCAATGTGTAATTCGATCAGCTCGGCGTTTGGCGCTGATGCGATAGAGAAGGGGCGTTTATCTTTTTCACCCATGACAACACATAAGTATTGCCCCGCTTGGAAATCGAAGGCGGTTTCAGGCCTTAACAATACTTGATATACGGCATCGTTAAATGGGTTAACTTTCTCTATCTTACAACGTATGGTTTTCATCAAACTTCCTTTGCACCTTTCTTCAACAGTATGTGTCTAGGTGTCGCTTTAGAGGCCTGTTATTGGCCTATTCTCTTGGCTAAAGCCGATACTTGAGTAATGGCTTAAGCTGAATTATAGGGTTGGGCTGTCGTCTATGCCTAACTCATCCCAGATTGAGTCGATCTTTTGTTTTACTTTTGGATCCATCACGATTGGCGTACCCCATTCGCGGTTAGTTTCACCTTCCCACTTATTGGTGGCATCGAGTCCCATTTTTGAGCCTAAGCCCGCAACGGGTGAAGCAAAATCGAGGTAGTCGATAGGGGTGTTTTCGATCATCACAGTATCGCGTTTAGGGTCCATGCGGGTGGTGATCGCCCAGATCACATCCTGCCAGTCACGGCAGTTCACATCTTCATCCACTATGACAATAAACTTAGTGTACATAAATTGGCGCAGGAAAGACCAAGCGCCCATCATCACCCGTTTGGCATGTCCCGGATATTGTTTGCGAATGGAGATCACTGCCATGCGGTACGAACAGCCCTCAGGCGGCAGATAAAAATCAACGATCTCAGGATATTGCTTACGCAAAATCGGCACAAACACTTCGTTTAATGCAACCCCCAGCATGGCGGGTTCATCCGGTGGACGGCCAGTGTAAGTGCTGTGGTAGATGGCATCTTTACGGTGAGTGATGTGGGTAACGGTAAATACTGGAAACTTATCGGTCTCGTTGTAGTAACCCGTGTGATCGCCGTAGGGCCCTTCTTCCGCCAGTTCCTCAGGATCGATATAGCCTTCGAGGATGATTTCACTGGTGGCGGGCACTTCTAAGTCACAGCTTAATGCCTTACAGACTTCGGTACGTTCACCGCGCAGTAAACCGGCAAAAGCGTATTCGCTCATGGAATCGGGGACTGGGGTGACGGCGCCTAGAATGGTCACAGGATCGGCGCCGAGTGCGACCACAACCGGATAACGCTCACCGGGGAATTGTTGTTTAAAATCAGCAAAATCTAACGCGCCGCCACGGTGGGACAACCAGCGCATGATCAGCTTGTTTTTACCCAGTAATTGTTGGCGATAAATGCCTAAATTCTGACGACTCTTGCGCGGGCCTTTGGTGATGGTTAAGCCCCAGGTCACCAGTGGCGCGACATCGCCCGGCCAGCAATGCTGAATAGGCAATTGAGTTAAATCGACCTCATCGCCGGTTTTGATGATTTGTTGGCAAGGCGGATTACGCACTGTCTTTGGCGGCATATTCAAGGCTTGCTTGAACATAGGGATCTTAGCGATCGCGTCTTTAAAACCCCGAGGTGGCTCAGGTTCTTTTAAAAAGGCTAACAGTTCGCCTACTTCGCGCAGGGCTAATGGGTCGTCTTTGCCGAGTGCCATAGCCACACGTTTTGGCGTACCAAACAGGTTTACCAACACGGGCATGTGATGATTTTTGGGATTTTCAAATAATAGCGCAGGGCCTTGAGCGCGTAATACGCGATCGGCGATCTCTGTCATTTCTAAATGAGGATCAACTGGGTAGCTAATGCGTTTGAGTTCGCCATTGGCTTCTAAGTGATCAATAAAGCTGCGTAAATCCTTAAAACTCATGTGGAAATAGCCTCTGCGGTGAAAATCCGTGTGGCGCGCACTATAGCATTTTTCTGTTTTAGGGTTAACCAATTCAGTGATCTTCAAGCTTAGGAAGCGTAAAATGGTTACCAGTAAGTCGCGATAGATCTCGCTTACGCCCTTTATTTCGAGGTTTATATGAATATTCCTGTATGGTTTGCTCAAGAAAAGTGTGTTCAAAGTCAATCACATGGCGCGCATAAGCGGTCGCTAAAGTGCTTGGTTTTATCGCTTGCCGTGGGGATCTCACTTTTGGGGGCGCTCAGTGTGCCGACTGTGGCTGTGGCCGGAAATAGAGGCTATTCGGATCAAGACGAACGCCACGGTCATCGTGATAGCCACAGTCGTGGCGATAGTCATTACAACAATCGTTATGACAATTATTACGACAACCGCCATGTGCGCAAAGATAATCGCCATTATCGTCCCTATTATCGACCTTATTACCCTTGGGGTTTAGGACTGGGTTTAGGGCTCGCTACGGGGTGGGGATCGGGTTGGAATGTCGGTTATGGTGTGAACACCCATTGGAACAATGATTGGGGTTGGAATACATCGCGTGACGCCTACGCTCGAAATTACTGGAACTCGCCCTATTCGGGCATAGGTTTGTCGATTCCTATGCGCTACGACGATGAACCAGTGGCCATTTCTGCACCTGTACGGGTAACAACCAGTATGCAGTATTCTGCGAGTGAAGGCCGTATGGTGTCGAGTATGCCTGTAAATATGGCCGGACAATCGACTGGACAACTGGTGTCGAAAACTAGTAACGGCACAGGCAAAACAGCTGCGACTCCGCGTCCACGCGCACCGCACAGTGTGTCTAGCTTGCCGAGCAATGCTAGGGTTGTGCAGCAGGATGGTCGTACACTTTACGAGTGGCAAGGCACGCTTTACGCCTACGACTGGAACAGTCAAACCTATCAAGAACAGTTAGTCAGATAGATTTACATTAGGTAAATGACTGAGAAATTGGAGCCCCTTAGTGGGCTCCAATTTATTTATTAGCTAGTTGTCGTTTTATAGCATAGCGGAGAAAAAGTTTGAAAACCGTTCAAAATCCATCTGTCCAAAATCAGCATAAGGGCGCCAGTACATTATGGGTGTTACTTGCCTTAGCACTCGGCACATTCGCTTTAGGCACCACAGAATTTGCTTCCATGACCTTAGTGCCTTATATCGCGAGTGATTTAGGGGTAGAGGTTGCCCATGTGAGTTATGCCATCAGTGCCTATGCGCTGGGGGTTGTGGTCGGTTCGCCAATTATCATGGTGCTAGCCGTTAGGGTCAGACGGCGAACACTCTTGATTGCCTTAGCCGCGTTAATGGCGGTGGCCAATGGCTTAAGTGCGTTAGCGCCATCGTTGAATTGGTTAATCTTTTTTCGTTTTCTCAGCGGCTTGCCCCACGGCGCTTATTTCGGCGTGGCTATGTTGCTCGCCGCCTCTTTAGTGCCGCCAGAAATGAAGGCCCGCGCCGTATCGCGGGTGATTATTGGCCTTACGCTGGCGACGATTATCGGTGTGCCGTTTGCGACTTGGATGGGGCAAACTGTGGGCTGGCGCTCGGGCATTGGCATAGTGGCGATTCTGGCGACCATTACCGCGATAATGGTGTATTTTTTAGCACCTAATCAAGCCGTGCCCGCTGATGCGAGTCCCAAAAAAGAGCTACAAACCCTGAAGAATCGTGAAGTCTGGTTGACGCTTGGCATCGCGGCCATTGGCTTTGGCGGTATCTTCTGTGTGTATACCTATCTGGCTGAAACCTTAATCCAAGTGACGCAAGTCGAGCCGTTTAAGATCCCGATCATGATGGCGGTATTTGGTATTGGCGCAACATTGGGCACCTTAGTTTGCGGCTGGGCGGCGGATAAGTCGGCCTTAGCGGCGGCGTTTTGGTCGTTAGTGTTAAGCACTGTGGTGTTGGCGATTTACCCGAGTTTGACCGGACATTACTGGGCGCTGATGCCCGTGGTATTTTTTGTCGGTTGTGGGTTAGGGCTCGCCACTATTGTGCAAGCCAGATTGATGGATGTGGCACCCGATGGGCAAGCCATGACAGGCGCTTTAGTGCAATGCGCCTTTAATCTTGCCAATGCAATTGGCCCTTGGGTGGGCAGTTTAGTGATACTGTCTGGACAAGGCATTGCCGCGACAGGTTATGCGGCGTCTTTGTTGTCATTGGGGGGACTGCTGATGTGGTGGCTGACCCACAGAGAAAGCCGTCGCGTCGTTACCCTAAACACAGCGAACTGCGCCGACTAGCGAGTGCTAAGGAAGAGACGCAGTGGTCATATTCTGCGTCTCGAATCCGCACATTTAGCCCCTTTGTATGGTGATATCGGCGATATAACCATGCTCTGTGGCAACTAAGGCTTGTTTGAGCATGCCAGCCGCTTCATCGGCGGACATAAAGCTTGAGGTATCTAAAGCCTTACCGCTACTGGGCCAAAAGCCTGTGTCCATGCCGCCGGGATACACGGCAATCAACTTCATTGGGCTTTGTTTAAGCTCTAATCGCACCGACTCGATAAATCCCCGCACCGCCCATTTTGCCGCGCAGTAAGTGGATTCGCCCGCCTTGGCGGCCAGTGCTGCGGTGGACATGACCACAACCACAGTGACTGCTTGATCTTTATAGCGTTTCACTAATTCCCGCACTAACAGAATCGTCGAGGTGACATTGTTATTGAGCAGGCTTTGGATATCGTTCACCCCTTGGGTTTCAATCGCACCAAAGTAGCCGCTGCCCGCACAGTGGATCACGGTTTTAGGGGCTTGCGTTAGGCCATCGAACAGGGCTTCGAGACTCGATTCACTGGCGAGATCGGCGGTGATCGCGGCGATCGTTTTGTTGGAGAAGGGCGTTAATGCATTGGCGACGGTTTGCAGACGCTCGGCATGGCGGCCTGTGAGTGTCAGTGCTTCATTCTCTTTGGCGTAGAGCGATGCGAGTGCCGCGCCTAAACCACTGCTGGCGCCGGTAATTAATATCATAGTGACCTCGGTTAATGCTGTCTTGGCTTGAAAACCGCAGCTTAAACTCAAGTGCGCTTCAATTCATGGGAAGGCGAGCGGTTAGATTAAGGTAAATAGCGGTTGATCGAATGCCACTTCATCGCCGTCTTTGGCCCAAATAGCGCTGACCACGCCATCGCGCTCGGCTTGGATGGGATTCATCATTCTCATCGCTTCGATAATGCAGATCACTTCACCTTGGCTCACTCGTTGACCGACTTTAACCAGCGGCACCTCATCGAGTTCTGCCGACGCGTAAAAAGTGCCGACCATAGGTGAGACTTGTACAAAACCTTCTGTACTTGGCGTAATGCCTGTTTGCGAATGGCTTGTTTGCTTTGCCTGTTCACTCAAAGGCGCGACTCGTGCTATGGCTGGCGTTTGCGATGACTGCATATTGGCTGGCATAGGGCTGTAGCGGGTGATGCGAATTGATTCTTCACCTTCTGTGATCGCCAGTTCTGCTATGTCAGATTCTTGTACTAACTCAATGAGTTTTTTAATTTTACGAAGATCCATTGCCATTTATCTGCCCTTGCAAAGCACGCTATTGAATGGGATTACTGTGGCTGGTTGAGCCGCTTAATGGCCGCCGCCAGTGCAAACTCATAACCCTGTGAACCAAAACCGCAAATCACGCCTATCGCCTTATCGGAAAAATAGGAATGGTGGCGAAAGGCTTCACGGGCGTGCACATTGGATAAATGCACTTCAAAGAACGGAATTGCCACGCCAAGCAGGGCATCACGCAGGGCGACGCTGGTATGGGTAAAGGCGGCGGGATTGATAATAATCATCTGGGCATCGGTTGCATGAATCGCATTGATTAGCTCAAATTCGGCGTTGGACTGAATATGTTCGAGCTCAACTCCCGCCTGTTGTGCTTGCAGGTTTAACTCCGCCACTATGTCGGCTAAGGTCTGATGACCGTAAACGCTGGGCTCGCGGCGGCCTAAGAGGTTGAGATTGGGGCCATTGACGAGCAAAATTTTGTGACTCATTGCGCTTTCCTTTACGACATGCCTTGGGATTAATGCTGGGATTAAAGTTGGAATAAATTTAATTCAGTTTTCTACATAGGCCACTAACTTAACCTGTTCAAATCGATTTTGCATTATCCGTTAGTCGATTGTGTGCGAGCTGAGCATGTACGAGCCGATTATACCTTTGACATCTTGTGCCATTGTTGGTTGGGTTCAATTGCGGTTATTTCTCTGGTACTGAGTTAGCAATTGCCTAAGTTGGCTGTCAGTTGAGTTAATTGTCATCTAAGTTAACTGTCTCCTAAGTTAATAGTCACTCTTCTGTTGGCGCATGGCCTTAGTGGCACCTTTTTGTTTCTTGGTCTCTAATCGCCGCGTTTGGCTGCCTTTAGTGGCGCGGGTGGGGATGCGTTTTTTCTGCACTTCACCGACACTGGCAACCAAGGCGATAAATTGCTCCAACGCCGTTTGGCGGTTGGCATCTTGGCTGCGACTCGCTTGGCATTTGATAATGATTTTGCCGCTTTTAGTGATGCGGTGATCCGCCTTGTTGAGCAAGCGTTCTTGGTAAAACTCGGGTAATGATGAGCTTTTAATATCGAAAATCAGCTGCGCAGCGGTGGACACTTTATTTAAGTGCTGGCCGCCTGCACCACTCGAACGGATAAATTGCCACTCGATTTCATTTTCCTGAAGTTCCACACGGTTTGAGATTTTTATCATGGCAAACTTAGGCATTTTTCAGCATGGATTGAGAAGCCATCAATAATGACTTATGGCTTTCCAATAGATTTGTTATCATCGGGCGCATTCTTTGCCGCTGCATTGGCTAAAGCCATTGCCTGCAAAAGTGTTCTCGATTCGGAGTGCCTCTATGTTATGCCAAATCCCCGATATTGCTAAGGGTGTTATCAGTCTTTTTGCCAGTGGCCGACTATCCTCCACCGATTATCGGACCCGTTTACAGCCAGCGATTAAGAGTTATCGTAAGGATTGGGGCCAAGTTTGCCTGTATATTGAGGCGGATGTGTTACTCGAAGGCTGGGAATTTGAGTCGCTGACCGGTAGTGGTGAAGTCCAGTTACCGAATTTTGAAGCCTTAGTGTTTGTGGGCGGCCCTGATTGGGTGGGAAATGCGGTGCGCTTACTCGGGCCTTTTATGCAGGGCGAAGTGGCTTGGTTTCCACTCGAACAGAAAGCCAAAGCGATTGCTTGGATCACTAAGCGTTCGAATATTTAATGGTCTAATTTAGGCCATATTTACAAGGAATTAAGTATGTCATTATTGAAATCGCGCTCTTTTTCTTCACTGACAGTTTCTAAGGTCAGTGCGATTGCGTTAGTGTTGGCATTTACCGCTGGACTGAGTGCCTGCGCGCCAGAAGTGGGCAGTGATGCTTGGTGTAAACAGATGAAAAATAAGCCGTCTGGCGATTGGACTGCTAACGAAGCCGCTGATTATGCTAAGCACTGTGTATTTAAATAAGTGCTGTGCATTTAAATAAGCACTGAGTGTTTAAGTCAGCGTTAGCCTTTAGAGATCACAGCTTGAAAGACTTTGCTTGCGAGCTGTGAACTTATGTTTATCATACGGGTCAGATGTTCCGTTATCCTTTATTTGCTATAGGTGATATTTGAATTCTACCGCTAAGCCATTTTTTACTCGAATGGTGACCCTACTGATAGCCATTATCGTGCTGCAATTTGCTGGCGCGAATATGGGTGCGCATCAGTTACATGCGGGCAATGGTGCGGAAGAAGCTGAGAATCATCCCCATCTGCAATTTAGCGCTCAAGTGACCACTTTGGCCCAATGTGTCGATTGCGTTTGTCCAAGCGAGCAAGCCTTAGGCTTTGCGGACTCCACGGGTGTCACCAGTAATCACACGGGAGAAAACCAAAGCAGCGGATTTCATTCCCACTTAGTGAAAACCACTGAAATACAAGATTTTGACCTATGCCTCGACTGCCAATGCCATGGCGGTCATGTGGCGTTGTTATCTCAGGCAGTGAGTCAGCCTGTACAGGCGTTAGAAAGCGTCTATCTGCCTACCGATGTATCCTATTTTCCGCCTGAAAATTTACCTAAATACCGCCCTCCTATCGCTTAATTCTCTAATATTCGGCTTATTTCTCGGCCTAGGACGATTGATTCATCTGATTGGATCTCATTCTATTTTGCCGCGTGATAAGCCCGTTATGTTCATCCCCCAAAAGATACGCTTGAACTGATGCTCGCAGCGTTAACTGTTGGAGCCGTCATTGGCTTTTTAGCCGCGCACTGTATTGCTTGGCGGGATGATTCGATCGGCGCTTATTTGCCATGCCCAGAACGATATGATTGCTTTGCATTGAGCTATTTAAATGAAGCTCACATCTAGCCGTTTCGCTTTGGGCGCAAAAGTCAGCCGATCCACATTCGATATTGTTAGGATTTGCGATGAAAAAAACGATTCTCGCCCGTACGTTAGTTTGTCTGTTTAGATCGGGCTTGTTTAGCTGCGGATTAGTATTGGCCGCCGGATTGGTAGCCTTTGCCCTCGCGGCAGAAAATGACTCTCTTGAAGTCAATGTCCTTGAAGTCAAGGTCCTTGAAACCAAAGCCTCTGAAGCTAATGCCCCTGAAATCAAAGCCGCTGAAGTTGAGGCATTTAAGGCGCAATCACTGGGCTTACCCGCCAAAGAAACCGACACGGCACATGTCAACTTTGGCCTATGGTTGCCTGAGTTACTCACACAGTTCAATCAGTTACCTGAAGTTCAGGCACAGCTTGTAAGGCAGCAACAGGCCAAACTGGCCATTCAGGCGGCAGATCGCGCTGTGTATAACCCAGAACTTGGGCTTAATTATCAAAATGCTGATACAGATGCTTATAGCTTAGGGCTGAGCCAAACCCTCGATTGGGGCGACAAGCGCGGCGTGGCGACGCAGCGTGCCGAGCTTGAAGCGCAAATCCTTTTAGCGGACATAGGGTTAGAGCGTAGCCAAATGTTAGCCGAACGCTTGCTGGCCTTGGCAGAACAGGCGCAAAGCCGTAAGGCGCTGACCTTTGCCGAGCAGCAATTAAGGTTCACCAAGGCGCAGCTCAATATTGCTGAGCAGCGATTGGCGGCGGGGGACTTATCCAACGTCGAGCTGCAATTGATACAACTCGAAGCCGCCTCTAATACTGCCGACTACGCCTTAGCCGAGCAGGTGGCCTTAGTGGCCGATGGCAAAGTAATTGAATTACTTGGGGATAATAATTTCGCTTTTAGTGAATTTATCAAGGAGATCCATTTCTTTGTGACTCAGGCTAAGCAAGCGCCAGCGGCCGAGTTGGGCACTTCTAAATCAGCCTTGCCAGCCCTGGCGAGTGCTTATCAGCAAGTGCTGCTCGCCAGAGTTAATGTCATGCAAGTCAAAGCGGAAGCTTCAGCTGACCCGACTATTAGCCTAGGCGCTGAAAAGGAGGGCACGGACAATAAGCTCGGTGTCGGCGTGTCGATTCCTCTACAAGTTCGCAATAACTACAGTGAGTTACAAGCCGTAGCCGATAAGGGCATCGCTATCGCGGAGCAAGGCTATCTTGCCCGTGAGCGAGTGCTTACCGCTAAGCAGAAACAATTCCTCTATGCGTTACCGCGTTTACTTGAACGTTACCAAGACTGGCGTGAGTTAGTGCAAGTGTCAGGTGCTAAAGCCGCTAAATCCTTAAGCCAACAATGGCAGGCGGGGGATGTGAGTACGAGTGAGTACTTACAGAGCCGTCGTCAGTTAGCCGCCAGTTATTTGGTGGGCTTAAACCTAGAAACGGCTATCTATCAAAGTTGGTTAACTTGGATGGGCGAAAGCGGCCAGCTTATGCCTTTTATCGAAAAGCTCAACTCAGTCCCTTCGATAACATCTAATACCACCGCACGCACAGTAAACCCATGAGGTCACAATAATGAATTCAAATACTCACCACGAAAATATCCTTCAACTGGATGCTGTAACGACGCCTGAAAAGCGTCGGTTTAACCTATCAAAAATCGCGCTCGCATTATTCGTGCTGAGCACGCTGGCATTTCTCGCTCAGCCTGTATTGGCTGGCGGTGATCACGCACCCATCGCTAAGGCAAGCGGCGATTCGGTAACGCAAACGGCGCCGGCGGATGAACACGGCGAACAGGCGCTGAAATTGACCGAAGCGCAGCAAGCCTTGGCGGGGATTAGCTTGTTACCTTTGTCGAGCGATAGCTTGAACCTAGCCAATTTGAATCTCGATATTAGGGCGACGGCGACCTTAGTGGTGGATCGCGATCGAACCGCGACCCTTGCGCCGCAGCTCGATGTGCGTGTGTTGGCGCGCCATGTGGTGCCGGGACAAGAAGTGAAAAAAGGTGAGCCTTTACTTACCTTGGGTGGCTCAGCCGTTGCGCAGGCACAGGCGGACTACATTAATGCCGCTGCCGAATGGAGTCGAGTCAAACGCATGAGTGAAGGTGCGGTTAGCGTCAGTCGGCGGATGCAGGCGCAGGTGGATGCCGAACTTAAACGGGCGATTTTAGAGGCAATTAAGATGACGCCTGCGCAAATTCGTGCACTGGAATCGACGCCAGAAGCCATAGGCAGTTATCAACTCTTAGCGCCAATTGACGGCCGAGTGCAGCAGGATATCGCCATGCTAGGTCAAGTGTTTAGCGCGGGCACGCCCTTAATGCAACTGACCGATGAATCCTATTTATGGGTCGAGGCGCAGTTAACCCCAACTCAAACTACGCATATCCAGGTTGGCAGTTCAGCTTTAGTGCAAGTAGGGGATAAGACGTTGGCAGGTAAGATAATCGGTCGCTCCCATGAACTCGACAGCGTAACGCGCACCGAGCAAGTGCTGGTGAGTATGCCCAATCCTGATCATGTGTTGCATGCGGGGCAATTTGCTGAATTGTACTTTGCTGGCTCTACTACCGATCCAAACGGCAGTGGCATAGTGCTGCCCGATGCGGCGCTGACCCGTGGCGGCGATGGCGACTGGCAGATTTTTATTCAAGATGAGGATGGCTTCGAGTCCATTGAGGTAGAAGTGGTGCAGCGTCAACGTGGCCTGAGTCTAGTGCGTGGACCTGAGCTTGAAAAAGCCCAACAGGCACAGCTCAAGGTTGTGGTGGCTGGCGCGTTCTTCTTGGCATCCGAGCAGGCGAAAGCGGGCTTTGATATTCACGCCCACTAATATGAGCGCCCTCATTTTGGAGATTTTCTATGTTGCAAAAGTTAATCGAAGCCGCGATTAAAAATCGGCTGTTAGTGGTATTGGCTCTGCTCGCCGTGATTGTGGGCTGTGTGGCCATGCTGCCTAAGTTGAATCTCGATGCCTTTCCTGATGTGACTAACGTGCAAGTGACCATCAATACTGCGGCCGAAGGCTTAGCCGCTGAAGAGGTGGAAAAACTCATCAGTTATCCGGTGGAATCGGCCATGTACGCCTTGCCAGCGGTGACTGAGGTGCGCTCGTTATCGCGCACTGGCTTGTCGATTGTGACTGTGGTATTTGCCGAGGGGACGGATATTTACTTCGCCCGTCAGCAAGTGTTTGAACAGTTGCAGGCGGCGCGGGAGATGATCCCAAGCGGCGTCGGAGTGCCTGAAATCGGCCCCAATACTTCGGGATTAGGGCAGATTTATCAGTATATTCTGCGTGCAGAACCTGACTCTGGCATTAATGCCGCCGAATTGCGTAGCTTAAATGATTATCTGGTGAAGTTGATATTGATGCCCGTGGGCGGCGTGACTGAAGTCTTGTCTTTTGGTGGCGATGTGCGCCAATACCAAGTGCAGGTCGACCCGAATAAACTGCGTGCCTATGGCTTGTCTATGGCGCAGGTGACCGAAGCGCTAGAGAGCAATAACCGCAACGCTGGCGGTTGGTTTATGGACCAAGGCCAAGAGCAACTTGTGGTGCGCGGCTATGGCATGTTGCCCGCAGGAGACGCGGGATTAGCGGCGATCGCGCAGATCCCTCTGACCGAAGCCAGCGGTACGCCAGTGCGTATTGGCGATATCGCTCAGGTGGATTTCGGCAGCGAGATCCGTGTCGGGGCTGTGACTATGACGCGCCGCGATGAATCGGGCCAAGTGCAAAATCTCGGTGAAGTGGTGGCTGGTGTCGTGCTCAAACGCATGGGGGCAAACACTAAGGCGACGATTGACGATATTGGTGCGCGGGTGAGCCTTATCGAGCAGGCCTTGCCCGATGGCGTGTCCTTTGAGGTGTTTTACGACCAAGCGGATCTGGTCGATAAGGCTGTGACCACAGTGCGCGATGCGCTGCTAATGGCCTTTGTGTTTATCGTGGTGATCTTGGCGTTGTTCCTCGTCAATATCCGCGCGACCTTGCTGGTGCTGCTGTCGATTCCTGTGTCTATCGGGCTCGCACTTATGGTGATGTCCTATTATGGCTTGTCGGCAAACCTGATGTCGCTCGGCGGCTTAGCAGTTGCGATTGGTATGTTAGTCGATGGCTCTGTGGTGATGGTAGAGAATATTTTCAAACACTTAACCCAACCGGATCGCCGCCATTTACCTGAGGCGAGGGCGCGTGCCGATGGTGAGGACGATCCCTATCACAGTGAGGAGGATGGCGCTAAAGCCAGTGGGGATGTCAGCGAATCGAATATGGTTATTCGGATCATGCTCGCGGCAAAAGAGGTGTGTAGTCCAATCTTCTTCGCCACCGCCATTATTATCGTCGTATTTGCACCGTTATTTGCCCTCGAAGGGGTTGAAGGCAAGCTGTTCCAGCCGATGGCGGTCAGTATTATTTTGGCAATGATGTCGGCCTTGCTGGTGGCGCTGATTGCCGTGCCAGCCCTTGCCGTGTATCTGTTCAAGCGCGGTGTGCTGCTTAAACAAAGTGTGATTTTAGCGCCACTGGATGCTGCTTATCGCAAGTTACTGACGGCAACGCTTGCTAGGCCAAAGGTGGTGATGCTCAGCGCTTTGGTGATGTTCGGCTTGAGTCTATTATTGCTACCAAGGCTGGGTACCGAATTTGTGCCTGAACTGGAGGAAGGCACGATCAACTTGAGGGTGACGCTGGCACCGACGGCGAGTTTAGGCACTTCGCTCCAAGTCGCACCTAAGCTTGAGGCTATTTTGCTAGCATTTCCCGAGGTGGAATATGCCCTGAGCCGCATTGGTGCGCCTGAACTGGGCGGCGATCCCGAGCCTGTGAGTAATATTGAAGTCTATATTGGCTTAAAACCGATAGCAGAGTGGCAGTCGGCAAGCTCGCGCTTGGAACTGCAACGCTTGATGGAGGAAAAGCTCAGTGTGTTCCCCGGACTCTTGTTGACCTTTTCGCAGCCGATTGCGACTCGGGTAGATGAATTACTTTCGGGGGTAAAAGCCCAGCTAGCGATTAAAATCTTCGGCCCTGATTTAGCTGTATTATCACAGAAAGGCCAAGCACTTACCGATCTCGTTGCGAAAATCCCCGGCGCCGTGGATGTGTCGCTTGAGCAAGTGAGCGGTGAGGCACAATTAGTCGTGCGCCCCAAACGCGAGCTATTGGCGCGTTACGGCATCAGTGTCGATCAAGTGATGAGCCTCGTCAGCCAAGGCATTGGCGGCGCGAGTGCAGGGCAAGTGATCGATGGCAATGCCAGATACGACATCAATGTGCGACTCGCGGCCGAGTTTCGCCAAAGCCCTGATGCGATTAAAGACTTATTACTCAGTGGTACAAATGGCGCCACAGTGCGCTTAGGGGAAGTCGCCAGCGTCGAAGTGGAAATGGCGCCGCCGAATATTCGCCGTGACGATGTGCAGCGCCGTGTTGTGGTGCAGGCCAACGTGGCGGGACGCGATATGGGCTCGGTTGTAAAAGATATTTATGCCCTAGTGCCAAAGGCGGATTTGCCAGCGGGATATACAGTGATCATTGGCGGCCAGTATGAAAATCAGCAGCGAGCGCAGCAAAGGTTGATGCTAGTGGTACCGATTTCTATCGCTTTGATTGCCTTGTTGTTGTACTTCTCCTTTGGTTCATTCAAGCAAGTGTTGCTCATCATGGCGAACGTGCCCTTAGCTTTGATTGGCGGCATAGTGGCCCTGTATGTCAGTGGTACTTATTTATCTGTGCCTAGCTCTATTGGCTTTATCACTCTATTTGGGGTAGCGGTGCTCAACGGTGTGGTGCTGGTGGATTCGATTAATCAGCGCAGGCAAAGCGGCGAAGCACTCTATGATTGTGTTTATGAGGGCACAGTGGGGCGTTTGCGCCCGGTATTGATGACGGCACTGACCTCGGCCTTAGGTTTGATCCCGATTTTATTGTCATCGGGTGTTGGCAGTGAGATCCAAAAGCCCTTGGCAGTGGTGATTATCGGTGGCTTGTTTAGCTCGACGGCGCTGACCTTACTCGTCTTGCCGACCTTGTATCGCTGGTTATATCGCGGCGATAAGCGCATTGATGAGCTTGATTCGCTACAGATTAGCCACAGGTAAGCCGTCATCGTGGGCAATAACTTGTTATGTTTCGGGTTATTGCCTTCGTTGTAGACAGGGTTATCACATTGACTAAAACTCTAAAAATCAGTGAGCTAAAGAGTGATAGATGGGCTAGTCTTAGAGTCGACATTAAGGACATTCATTTCTGGAGAACATTATGATCGCGGTAATTTTTGAAGTCATCCCGACAAAGGAAGGGAAGGAAGAGTATCTGCACGTGGCGGCTGAAATGCGCCAATATTTAGAAGGTCGTACGGGGCTGATCTCGATCGAACGTTTTCAGAGCTTAACCGACGATGGCAAAGTACTGAGCCTGTCGTTCTGGGAGGACCAAGCCTCTATTACCCAATGGCGCAATCAGATGGCCCACAGTATTGCCGAGCAAACGGGTATAGTGCCTTGTTTGTTTAACTCTTATCGCATTCGGGTGGCAGAAGTCGTGCAAGATTACAGTGAAACTGTGCATGTTGAAGCTGAGTAATCACTTATCTCGCTGATGTAAAAACAAAACCCATCTCTAGAGATGGGTTTTTTATGCGTGACACTTAAGTTTGAGATTATTTTTCTTGTTGAGCTTTCAATAGATCGCGGATTTCAGACAGCAACTCTTCTTCTTTGGTCGGTGCTGGTGGCGCTTTAGGCGCATCTTCTTCCTTGCGTTTTAGGGTGTTAATGGCTTTTAAACCCATAAAAATGGCGAAGGCGATAATCGTAAAGTCGATAATAGTTTGAATGAATTTGCCATAGGCAATGACCACAGAAGGCGCATCGCCTTGAGCTGCTTGTAGCACTATGCTCAAATCACTAAAATTCACACCACCTAGGATGATACCAATCGGTGGCATGATGACATCGGCCACGAAGGACGAGACGATTTTGCCGAATGCGGCACCTATGATAATACCAACGGCCATGTCGATCACATTGCCACGGGACGCAAAAGCCTTGAACTCTTTAATTAAGCTCATTAGGTTTCCTCCAAAATTGAGATTAAATGTTAAATTTTATTGTGCAAACTGTATCAGGAAAACCTAAGGTCTTTTGCAGCCTGTTACCTTGCCAAGCTTATAGGGGCTTATGGATTAAGGCAATTCTGACATAGAGGATTTATCCTCAAGGCAATGATTTACACTTTACAAAGTAACAATTGTTACTGTTTTGGGTGTTCGATTTATTCATCTAGATCGGCATGGCCGATAAAATCAGGGACTTCTAAGACTTGCGATCCCCAACGTTTAAATAGGGAGCTATAGATGAATTCGATAAAGACGCGGTATTTTCGCGGTAGATACGCCCGCTGTGGATAGCTAAGCACTACCTTAGTTTGCACCATTGGATAGTCATCTAGTAGCGGGATTAAATCGCCTTTTTCTAATGCGACTTGGGCTATGATGGATGGCACTGCTGTGATCCCAAGCCCCGCTATGGCGGCCTCGCGAGCGAGGGTGACATTGTTTACCGTCAGTTGAGTCTTGGGCTCGGCGACAATCCAAGTTTTGCCATCGAATAATTTCCACGCACCTTCAATATGCGCCGACTGCAAGCGAATCGCTTTATGTTTGGCTAAGTCCTGTGGCACTTTGGGTGTTCCATGGGCAGCTAAATAAGCTGGGCTTGCCATAAGCGATTTATGGGCGTTGACTAAGGCATAGCTTTGCAAGCGAGTGTCGCCAGAATCGGCAATTTGAAATAACAGATCTATGCCTTCTTCTATCACATCAACCTTTCGATTGGTGAGTTCAGCCTCTATGGTGATTTCGGGATAAAGCGTTAAAAACTGCGCGAAAATCGGCCCTAAAAACAATTGGCCTAATTCAATTGGGCAGACAATTTTTAGATTGCCTTTAATCAATTGCTGTTGGGCGCTGAGCTGATTTTCGGCGCTCTGCAGATCGCTGAGGATCTTATTGATCCTGTTGTAATAACTCGATCCTGCTTCGGTGAGTTTTAGGGCTCTCGTGGTGCGAAAAAGTAGTTGTGTGCCGGTATCGGCTTCGAGCTCGGCTATCTTGCGACTGACGGTTGCCTTAGTGAGCCCAAGGGCTTTAGCTGCGCCAGTAAAGCTACCTTGCTCGACCACTTGAGCGAAAATTTGTACGCGATTGAGATCCATCATTGTTACACCTGTGAAACAGTGGATTGATTTTTTACTGACTAATAAATTTAGTGAGACAGTAGTACACTAGATAGCACTAATCAAGGAGTCATTCATGTCCAAAAGTAAACTCATTATCGCCGTTCCACTGTTACTCGCTGCAGTTGCGGGAGGCGGTTATTACTGGTGGACACAGGTACGTTTTATCGAAACCACGGATAACGCTTATGTTGAGGCCGATATTTCCCATATCAGCGTGAAAGTGCCCGGTTACGTTGTGTTAAGCGATGTAACCGATAACCAGCATGTGCAAAAGGGTGAGTTATTAGCTCAGCTAGAAGATAACCAATTTAGTGCCAAAGTGAGTCAAGCTGAAGCCTCACAGGCGAGTGCGAAGGCGGACTTGCAAACCTTAGCCGCAAAGGTGGAGTTGCAACGGGCGTTAATCACTCAAGCCAGCGCAGGCGTGGTAGCGGCAAAGGCCGATAAAATACGGGCACAACAACAATTGAGCCGTTCGAAAAAGCTCAAAGTCAGTAATTACAGCTCCCAAGATGATGTCGACCAACTACAGGCCGGATTTGATTCTGCCGCCGCCCGTCTCGATGAAGCTCAAGCCGTGCTAGTGGCAAAGCAACGGGAGTTAGCAGTTTTTAATGCCCAATTAGATCAGGCGGGCTCAGTAGTAGAGCAGGCCGATGCGACCTTAGAACTGGCGAAAATTCAATTAAATGATACCCGCGTGACCGCACCTTTTTCAGGGGTGATTGGTAAACGTGGCGCTATGGTGGGGCAGTATGTGCAACCCGGCCAAGCACTCTACAGTTTGGTTCCGGATGGGGCAGTGTGGATCACGGCGAACTTTAAAGAGACCCAGATCCAACATATGCAACCAGGACAGTCGGTGCAGGTCAGTCTCGATGCGTTTCCCGACAAAACCTTTATAGGTGTTATCGATAGTCTGTCACCGGCGTCCGGAGCCAAATTCAGTCTACTGCCTGCGGAAAACGCCACAGGTAACTTCACTAAAATCGTCCAGCGTATTCCCGTGCGTATTCGCTTAGATTTATCTGACGAAGAAGCACACATGCTACCGGGCTTAAGTGCAGTCGTGAAAGTGGATACGGCATCTGAGTCATCAACATCGGCAATCGCTGCAAATACAGGTCGTTAGTATGAGCGCAACTGGCTCTATCACTGCGTCTGCCGATATGGAGGCGCAGGGCATCAGTGTACCTAGAAAGCCTACTGATTATGAGCGTGGCAGTCGCCGTTCATGGATTGCGGTATTTGGTGGTTTGATCGGCGCCTTTATGGCGATCCTCGATATTCAAATCACCAATGCATCGATGAAGGAGATTCAAGGCAGTCTTGGGGCAACGCTCGAAGAAGGCAGCTGGATTTCAACTGCGTATCTGGTTGCTGAGATGATCGCGATCCCGCTCTCTGGCTGGCTCAGCACGGGATTGTCGGTCAGGCGTTATCTGTTATGGACCACGGCTGCTTTTATCTTTGCTTCTGTGCTTTGTTCAATCGCGTGGAACTTAGAGGCCATGATCGCCTTTCGGGCGCTACAGGGTTTCTTTGGTGGCGCACTAATTCCGCTGGCCTTTAGGCTTATCCTTGAGTTTTTACCCGATAACAAACGTGCCGTCGGCATGGCGTTATTTGGCGTGACGGCGACTTTTGCGCCTTCAATCGGCCCGACCTTAGGCGGTTGGTTGACCGAGCAATTTAGCTGGCATTATCTGTTTTATATCAATGTGCCACCGGGTTTGTTAGTCATGGCGATGTTGGCCTACGGTTTAGAGAAGCAGTCGGTCGTTTGGGATAAACTAAAGAATATCGATTTGGCGGGCATAGTCACTATGGCGCTGGGGATGGGTTGCCTTGAAGTGGTGCTCGAAGAAGGTAACCGCAAGGACTGGTTTGGTTCAGAACTCATTCGTAATCTGGCCATTATTGCCGTCGTGAATCTGGTGTTATTTGTTTGGATCCAGTTAAGGCGTAAAGAGCCGTTAGTGAATTTGCGCCTGCTCGGTAAGCGTGATTTTGTGCTCTCTACCGTGGCGTATTTTTTACTGGGCATGGCATTATTCGGTGCTATTTATTTGATCCCGCTTTATCTATCACAAGTCCATGATTACACACCGTTAGAAATTGGTGGTGTGATTATGTGGATGGGATTTCCGCAGCTATTGGTCTTGCCTTTAGTGCCGAAATTGATGGAGCGCTTCGATAGTCGTTATCTCGCTGCTTTTGGCTTTTTAATGTTCGCCATTAGTTATTACATGAATAGCCAGATGACCGCAGATTATGCCGGACCGCAGATGATCGCTTCGCAAGTAGTACGGGCATTAGGTCAGCCTTTTATTCTGGTGCCAATTGGAATGCTTGCGACCATGCATTTAAAACCCCATGAAAATGCCTCGGCATCGACGGTATTAAACGTGATGCGTAACTTAGGTGGTGCTTTTGGTATCGCGCTGGTGGCGACCCTGACTGACACTTTGTCGCGCGGGCATTTGGCTCAGATTAAGGAATCTTTACCCGCAGTGAGCACGCAAGCACAGGATTATTTAACCCAAAGCGCAAGTATGTTGCAGGCGGGAGGTTCTGATCCCTATACCGCCGCCGCGCAGGCGAAAGCCTTGCTGGGCAAAACCATGAGTCAGCAAGCTTATATTCAGGCCTATAACGATGTGTTTTACATCATGGGCGCTCTGCTACTCATCGCCGTATTCGCTGTGCTGCTGATCCGTAAACCGACAGGGCCTGTGGCCCACGATGCCATGGTTGAGTAATAACGTTTTTCGTTATCCTGTTGTCGCCATAGATTTCCCCAGATCTATTGGTTTGCGCAACAGCTTTGCGCCTTAGTCCTCGCGGATTAAGGCGCTTTTTTATGGTCTTTATGCTGTGGTAGACTCAAAGTTCTTTTTCGATGATTTGCAGAGGGATATCGTTTGCAGTGGCAAAATCTTACATTTAATCAATTAAATGCCAATAGGCTATATGACATATTGAAGCTAAGAGTCGATGTGTTTGTGGTAGAGCAGGCCTGTGCGTATCCAGAGCTTGACGATAAGGATAGGCATCCAGAAACCCAGCATTTGATCGGTTTATCGCCAGACGGGGAACTGCTTGCCTACGCGCGTATTTTGCCGCCGGGATTGAGTTATCCAGAGGCGAGTATCGGCCGTGTGGTGGTATCGCCAGCGGGTCGAGGCAAAGGGCTAGCCATGCCTTTAATGCAGCACGCCATTGAATCTGCACTGACGACTTGGCCCGATGCGGGGATCCAAATCGGTGCTCAAGATTACCTCAAAGCTTTCTATCAAAAACTCGGCTTTGTCGCCTGCTCTGAGATGTATTTAGAAGATGGTATTCCCCATTTAGATATGCGCTACCAATCAGCATAAGCGGCTATCAATATGAGTTATCTACATCAATTATCAACATAAGCGATCAACAAAAGCTAGGCACATAAACATTCAACATTAAGCCAATAAGGAACTGAGATGTCGACTTCAACGGACTATAAAATCAATCAACAGCAAATTGCCTGCGTGGCGAGTTTTCTGGCTAAAGAGGGCAAAACCGAAGCGTTGATCGCGGCGCTCGCGAGCCTTATTCCTGATACGCGCCGCGAAGCGGGTTGTATTCGTTACGAACTCAATGTGAGCCGTGATGAACCACGCCGTGTGACGTTTGTAGAGAAGTTTGTCGATATTGCCGCCTTTGATGAGCACTGCGCTAAAGATGCAATTCAACACTATTTCCACCAAGTTATGCCCGAATTAGTCGAGTCATACCATGTGGAAACCTATCATCAAGTGATTGTTTAAGTTTTTACCGTTATATCGCTTAATAAAGCTATATCGTCAGCAGAAGGTATTAATTTACATTGGTTTTGCAGTTTATAGCATTGTATCAGGAGATTTTATTGGTTAGCTTATTTCTTTACGCTGCAACAACAAATTGTCAAACAATAATTAACTCATGGATGTATACAATGCTAAAAAAATGGACAATGACACTTATCCCCCTTGCGCTTCTCGGTTTAAGCGGTTGTGCATCGACAAGTGATGCTGACTCTAACTCGACCGTGGTTAACACTTCCGAAAAGAAGGTCGCCAAGGAGTGTAACAAAGTCACATCTACTGGTTCCAATATAGGACGTTGCAAGAAATAACATCTCGCACCTTTAGTCTATAAGCATGCCTCTACTTTAGCTGCGCACAAAGCTAGCTTGTTTCGTGTAACTGGATAAGTCACTTCTAAGCGTCTTGTCCGATATCAGCTGAAGCTTATTTACTCCTAAAATGCCTGATGCACCCTATCGGGCGTTTTTTATTTTAAGGTCAAATACGGCGGCGCTACTTAAGCGCCGCGGGAATAAAGTCATCTGTGATGATCCTCGATTGCTTAGGCGGCATCGCGTTATCGCAGCAACATGCAGTTAATTCGGCTACGCTAATGAATGCTGCCCAGCCGGATTATCTTTCTACTTTAGTAGTGATTTTACCCTTAGGCACAGAGCGAATGGACGCGGTATTTGGCGGGCAATTTCAGTTGCCGGATCAAATGGTTTTTTTCCAAGAAATGCATACCTTATTGGATCATTTTGAATTAGAACAGACGATATTTAGATCAGACCATGCCTCTAATTACCTAGTGCTCAAGTGCATATTAGGTAAGGATAAGGCAAAGTTGCTGGCTTAAGTTGCATTTGTCATCAATGTACCGAGTAGTTATCTACGACAAGAATGACAACCTAGACTTTGATTGTATGACTTCACTGGGATTAATAAAGCTGCCTTGCTACTTTGCTTAATTGAACCCATTTTAACTTCATCGCAGAGTGAGTTTTATATCCATTTCGATCTAAAAAGCCGAGTGGTTTATCACTCGGCTTTTAATATATCTTAGATATCGCTTTATTTAGTGAAAAACACTAATGTCCAAGGGACTACGTATGCTTGGAGTACTGTGATCACGCCAATGAAAGTACAGAAAAATAGACTGTGCTTTAGCGTAAAGCGGAAAAGATCTGACTCTTTACCAGCCAATCCCGTTGCAGCGCAAGCAACGGCAATAGATTGTGGCGAAATCATTTTGCCCGTTACTCCTCCCGTAGTGTTTGCGGCGACTAATAACTCCGGTGTTACACCTATTTGGTTTGCTGTATTGGCTTGCAGCGCGCCAAATAGGGCATTTGATGAGGTGTCTGAACCTGTTAAAAACACACCTAACCAACCTAAGAATGGTGAGAAGAAGGGGAATGCTACGCCAGTACCTGCGAGCACGAGTGCTAAGGTTGAAGATAGACCTGAATAGTTAGCGACAAAGGCAAATGCTAATACTAATCCAATCGACAATATCGGGAATTTTAATTCAATTAAAGTGTCTTTAAAGGATGTCAGTGCATTACTTACTGACATTTTAAGGACCACAATTGAGATCATTGCTGCGATTAAAATGGCTGTTCCAACAGCGCCTAATAAATTAAGTTTATATATTGCTGCATAAGGGGTTTCCTTAGCGACAATAGGTGCACTTTTGATAACGAGATTATGTAAGTAAGGTACTTCAATACTGATAGTGGCAAAACTTAATGCCAGTTGTACATCTTTAAGACTCCACAGGGTTACAATCGCCGTTAGAATAATAAAGGGAGACCATGCTTTAAATATCTGGCTATTAGAAAAAGTAGATTTAGGGGTAGTAACTCTTTGTTTCATTCCTGAGAAAGTGAATATTTCTTTTGGTTGCCAGACTTTTAAAAATAACGTTAAACAAATTAGACTGACTAACGCCGAAGTAATATCGGGTAATTCGGGGCCGATAAAGTTTGAGGTCAAAAATTGGGTTATCGCAAATGAAACGCCTGCTACTAATGTTGCGGGCCAAGTTTGACGTATTCCCCTGATGCCATCCATCATGGCGATGAGCCAGAAGGGGACAATAATCGATAATATTGGCAACTGACGGCCAGCGAGTTGTCCAATATGGAATGGATCTAGTGATGAAACCTGACCCGCTACGATAATTGGGATACCCATAGCTCCAAAGGCGACGGGTGCCGTATTTGCGATTAAGCAAAGTCCTGCTGCATACAATGGATTGAATCCAAGCCCGACAAGTAACGCAGCTGTAATAGCAACAGGTGCACCAAAACCCGCAGCACCTTCGAGGAAGGCTCCAAATGAAAAGCCAACCAATAGCATTTGTAATCGTTGATCTTCCGTGACTGAGATGACTGACGAGCGAATAACCTCAAATTGACCTGTTTTAACGGTGATTTTATATAAAAATACTGCGGTAATAATAATCCAAGCAATTGGCCATAGCCCATAACTAAAACCATATATAGCAGAAGCAAGCGCGATACTAATAGGCATTTTGTAGGCGAGTATCGCGACTGCTAAGGCAATTAATAAGGTTAATGCCCCAGCGATATAGCCTTTAAGTTTTAACACAGTTAAGGCTAGGAAGAAAAACACAATAGGCAGTAAAGCAACCATTGCGGTTAGCCACAAGCTACCGAGTGGCGTGTATGTTTGGGTCCAGGTCATAGGGAGGTTTCCGCATTGTTATAATATGTTGATAAATCGTGTCGCAGCCGCAACATAGCAGATACTAGTGTTTAGTGATGTAGGATCAATCTTAAATGTTGTAATAAGTGATATGCGTCACGAGATGTGTGGATAAATGATGACGGGGAAATACCTAAATAATAATCAAGTAAAATATTGATTGTTTTAGCTATATTCACCAAACATCTAATTTAGGTTGTATTAATATTTGTTGTGTTATCAAGATTATTTTTTGTGAGTTGTGAAATTAACTAAAGTATTGTGATTTTATGAAAAACTAGGCTGTACTTTTTTAGTTTTTGGTAGTGTTTATAACAGATGGTTTATAAATATTTGTTTATATTTATATATAGAAATTAATAGCAATCAATGCAATGCAACTAATAATGCAGTTATCTTATTGTGGCCTGAATTGAGCTATAGATGTTGCCATACTCTTGTCTATGAGTTTGCTTGGCTGGAAATTTACCTTGCTATATGTGGCTGCGAGTATGACAGTAGGTTGAGATTTTTAATTTTGCAGCACAGTTCGTTGAGGAAGTAACATGAAACAAGTCAAAGTATTAGGCAGTGGTTGCGCTAAATGTAGCAAAACCGCTGAGATGATTGCGGACATATCAGAAGAAATGGGTGTGGATGTTATTGTAAAAAAGGACACAGATCCTCAAAGCCTATTGAAATTTAAAGTGATGAAAACTCCAGCGGTAGTGATCGATGGTGAGCTCGTACATAGCGGCTCAGTACCGACGCGCGATGAAGTTGAGGGGTGGTTAAGGGACTAGAGCTCGCTGAATAGTTGCACGGATTATGCTCGTTAGAAAGCGCTTAAGCTAAAAATGCACACCATTGTCATCCTGAATCCTTGGCAATGGTGGTGTAATATCATCAGTATACGATTAATGATCGTTAAATATAATGTGTTTAAAAACAATGCATTGATTCTTTGTGTAGTCATTTTATTATGGGGTTTTATTGGCTACGGTTTAGTCGGCATTGCATTATCTGGGCGAGTTTATTAAGTCTATGTCGTAGGAGATTGTTTGCAGATTTCGACTTCTTTTATCAGTATCACTGCTATGATTTTGATTCAGTGACCTCGTCAAGTTGCGGGATGAGTGCCAATGCAAAAGTGGCTTAGGGTATTAACACGTTTCTACAGTTGGTTATTTTTTACTGCACGTCTGTTTCGTTTAGGGCTTTTTCTAACGCTAAGTTTATTCGCTTTGCCTTTGTTTGCTGCTCAAACATCTCCCGAATTAACCCAAGTATTAACGCCCGCTACGGATTGGAAAAACTCCGCTTATATCACCCAAGCATTTAGTGAAGTCGCCCTACAAAATGAGTATGACCTTGCTAAACATAGCGTGCGTAAGTGGCGCATACCGGTACGAGTGTTTATTGAGCATCAAGTGGGTGATAAGGCGCTGCACACTCAATTAGTGTTGATGCACTTAACACACTTAGGCCAGATCACCGGCCTCGATATTCAACGGGTCGATACGCTCTCAGAGGCGAATCTGCACTTAGTGTTTACCCGTCAATCCCTATGGGCAAGTGAGGTGATGCGCTTAATGGGACCTAGCTCGGCGAAAAATGTCCATGGCTCTGTGTGTATGGCAAAGTTTGCTCTCAATTCACGGCAAGAGATTGAACGTGCTTGGATTATTATTCCTGTAGATCAAGCCAAAATGCACGGTAAGTTAGTGGCTTGCGTAGTGGAAGAGATTACCCAAGTGCTTGGTTTACCCAATGATTCAGAGAAAGTATTTCCCTCCATTTTTAACGACAAAACCCCGCAGGACTTACTTACCGGACTCGATTTCATTTTGCTTAAATTACTCTATAGCCCAAGTATTAGCGCTGGAATGACGGCGGCAGAAGTCAAACAGCCTTTGCAGATCTTGCTCGAACAATGGCTGCGCGATGGCACTATTGCTAACGCTGGCAAAACGGTACGTCAAGGTCAGTTGTACCCATTGTTAGGTTATTGATGACTAAGCATTACAGCTAAAGTTGACATTGCTCGCACGTGACTAATTAATCCTTTTTGTTTTAGGAATAAGGGCATAGTCTATCTTTATATGAGATAAACACCTTGGAGGGACACCATGCGAATGACATTGCAGTTTTTAGGGGCGACAGAGGAAGTGACAGGTTCGTGTCATTTACTCTCGGTTGATCATGAACACTTATTGCTCGACTGTGGTTTGATCCAAGGCGGTAAATCTGATGAGTTGCGTAATCATGATCCCTTCGCATTTGATCCTGAGTCTATTTCTGCTGTCGTGCTTAGCCATGCCCATATCGATCATTCTGGGCGTTTACCACTCTTAGTCAAAGCGGGTTTTGATGGGCCTATCTACACCCATAAAGCCACGGCAGAGCTGTGCGCTATCATGCTCAAAGATGCGGCTATGCTGCAGACCCGCGATACCGAAAGAGTCAATAAAAAGCGTGCTAAACATGATCTTGAACCCCTAGAACCGCTATTCACCGTTGAAGATGCTGAACTCGCGATAACTCAATTTGTACCATTGGAATATGGTCAAGTGACTCGCGTTATTCCCCATGTGGATATTTGCCTCTCAGATGCAGGGCATATTTTAGGTTCCGCCTTAGTCGAGTTGTGGTTAGGTGAGGGCAAATCCCAGAAGAAAATCGTCTTCAGTGGCGATCTTGGCCGTGCAGGTATGCCGATTTTACGTAATCCTACCTTAGTGGATACGGCAGATTTAGTCTTAATGGAAAGCACCTATGGCAATCGTTTTCACCGCAGTTGGACGGATACCTTAGCCGAATTGAAAGCCATTTTTGCTAAGACAGTCAACGAGAGCCAAGGCAATATATTGCTCCCTGCTTTTTCGGTTGGACGAGCACAGGAGTTATTATATCTATTTCATTTATATGCTAAAGAATGGGATCTCGGCCGTTGGAAAATCTGCCTAGATAGTCCGATGGCAATTGAGGCGACCCGCGTTTACGTTAATAATTATCCGCTGATGGATGAGGACTTTAAACGCTTTACCCGCCAACATCCTGGGCAGCATCCGCTGTTGTCAAATGTCGAATTTATCCAAACGACCGAAGAGTCGATAGCGCTGAACGACGTGCATAAGGGATTGATCATTATTGCGGGGAGTGGCATGTGTAACGGTGGTCGTATTCGTAGCCACTTAGAGCATAATCTATGGCGTCCAGAATGTGATGTGATTATTTGTGGTTATCAAGCGCTTGGAACACCAGGGCGCGCCCTCGTCGATGGCGCTGAAGAACTGTCTATTCATGGTAACAGCATTAAAGTCGCGGCTAAGTTACACACAGTGGGTGGACTTTCAGCCCATGCGGATCAAGCAGAGTTATTACGTTGGTATCACCATTTTGAAGGCCAGCCGCCGTTAATTTTAGTCCATGGAGAACCCGAGGCGCAGCATGGATTAGTCGATGTGATTAACCAAGATCCTCAGACTAAACCAAAGGCTATAGCAATCGCGACTCAGGGTGACCGATTGGATTTAAATGCGCTGCCGCAGTTAGTGTGGAAGCCTTAAAAGATTTGAAAGTGCAAGTTCAAAAGTTGGGTGGAAATGCCATTATCTTCTACACGTGTGGCAAAGCGAGCTCGCGATGAGTTGTATTTTGAATGTAATGGTGAAGGTTTTTCTATCGAAGATTAGCGTTTAGTTTTATAAAAAAGCTCACATAGTTGTGAGCTTTTTTATTTTAAATCAAGCAGGTTACTGTATTAGTCAGAGTTGTTGTCAAATTCAGTATCATCGAGTAACTCAAAGGTCGGGACGACATTCGGTACGTCTTTAAATAAGCGAGTGAAATGGCGCTGTACACCTTTCAAATCGATTCCTGCTAAACCTGATGCAAAACCAAACCAAGCATAAAGGCCACTAAAGTTATCAAACATAGGCGGTAGATATTTAGGCGTAGTCAGAATGCCCTCTTGGCAAGCTTGGTATAACACGGGGATATCTTCGATCGCCAATTTACCGAGGAATAGCATAGGGATGAGTTCAGGAAGGCCTGAGGTGATGGCGCTGCGGATAAAGTTAATGTTTTCCACATAACCACGCACATAGGAAATATCCTTAGTGAAGAAACTGCCGCCTTCCACCATGCCCCCACGGAAAACCCTTTGAGTGACACGGTAACTGTCTGTCGCACTTAGATTCAATCCTCTGAAATAATTGAATACCTCTATAAAGTCAGCACCATTTTCAGCCATATCGACCGCGGCAACACGGTCACTAATTCGCCGAGCCCGTCCTGGATTTGAGCTTAGCGTCAGCATTTCCAGTAAAACGGCTAGACCTTCTTGGGTTGCTGCTACGCGCGGAGAACCGACACTGAGCCAAGTGGCGTGGGGTTGAGCTCGGCCGTTTAGCGTTGTGCCGACATGCACCCAACCTTCGTGAACTTCATATACATTAAGATCCGATTCGCTGAACATTGCTTTGCTATTGAGCTTAACAGTGTCGCCACCGACTGCAGCGTCAGAGACGATACCGTCACTAAGGCGTACACGCATATCATCGCTATGAAAGTACTTTTCTAAACGTTGGCTGAGCACGTTAACCGCTTCTGGCGCGCTAATAATTTTAGGGTGGTGTTTATTCATGTGCCTCGCCGCGGGCAGCGAGAAAATGTAGCTGAGTTTATCGCCTAACTGGCGCAAGGTATGGCGATCGCCATGCAGTTTATGGCTAGCACTGCCGTACAATTCTTGGCTGAGCTTACCAAAGGTTGGCGTGCCTCTGTTCCCCAACATATCGATGACAAGGCGATACTGATCGACGTTTGCCACTAATATTTTGCCGAGTTTGTCTCGTTTACCCAAACGTCTATGGATGTCCTGCTTTAGGGAGGCTAGCTCAGCTTGGGTTTTAACAGGATCAAAAGGTAAAGCAATGTTTTGATAGAACTCTTGCTTGATAGCCGGAAGTACCGTGCCCTTATTGGATAGAAAACGCTCTTCCATTTCCCGCGGCCATTTAATGGCATCTAAGATTTTTATTGGCGTTTGAATGCGAATTAATTCATCGGAAAAACGGCGTAGATCTTGTTGATATTGGGCTAACGACTCAGACATTCCCGTATATCCTGCAGGTAATTTCAGCGAGAGAGATGTGGCTAATCATAGCCTTAAACCTCATTTATTCATATTGATTCGCAGGCTAGCTGAGAAATATACCGATTAAATAAATTAGCTGTTATCGATTTTGTGAATCATTTTGGTGCACTTGTTACAATTCTAGCGCTATGTCTATGGGACATAAATAAGTAACCATCTGTTTAATAATATTTTATTGATATGACATTAAAGCTGCTTTGTTCTTGATATAGAAATAGATTGATTGGAGCAAAGCATGACAGCGATGAGTTATTTGAGTGTGTTAAGGCTGAATGCTTGTTAATCAAAACTCAAGCCGACAAGAGTGGTAAAAATGACTGTGATGACGCGATTTTAAATCTGGAGGTTAGTGAGCTAAAGCAGAGTCACACCCAGCATTATTGGCTGGGTGAGATATTCGATTTTAGTGGGCCAAAACTCAGTGAGTTCGAAACAAATGATCACCGACTGAGATCATCATCCCATCATTTTGACCACTAGATAGCGAGATAGAATTGGCTAGAAAAAATCGTCATCTCCTAATGCACGTTTTAACTCCGCCCGCTCGAGGTAGTCTTCTAAACGCTTTTTGACTTCGCGTCTATGCTGCATTGCCTCGGCGGCTTTGCTGTTTCTTGGTGTGGTCATTGCCTCAAGTTCAGTATCGTTGGGCACGACTTCAGTAATATGAGCCATAACGAATTCCTCTTGTTGTTCCTAACGACTTTCTAACTAAAAAGAGTATGGTAGAAAAGCAAATAATTTTGTGAGTTAGGGTGAAAAATTCTTCCCGTGAGTCGGATGATTCAGCTTACCGCTGTTTTGCGTAGGCACTAGACTGCAATTGAATATTTGATTAATTTAGTTTTTGCTTATTTTGTGATTAAGAGCACGGTATCGTCATAGATATATTCGCGTTAATTCCGAGTTAAATAGTAGGATAAACTTGAATTTAGTCATAATTACAACAACACTTGTACCTGTGTTTGTTGTTAATCGTTTGCTAGGGAATTGGCTTACATGGACAAGGATCAGTTTTCTAAATCACTCCCCCCATCTAATAATATCTACTTTAGCGTGCTGAGCTCTAGCTGGCTGATGATAGTGGCTGCCTTACTTTTCATGGGGATCTCTTGGTATGTGCTTGAGCACTATCTTAGGGATAGAGGTGAAGAGCGTTTCGAAAATAGCGTTCAAGAATTAACAGAAGCCGTGAATCGCAGAATGCTTGCCTATGAGCAAGTCTTACGTGGTGGCGTTGGCTTATTATTATCCTCGAGTAATGTGACACGTCAGGAATGGCAAACTTATGTCATCAATGCTCATTTATCTGAGTATTACCCAGGTTTTCAAGGTTTTGGCTATGCTCAGTTACTTCAACCTGAAGCATTAAGTGCGCACATCCAACAAGTTCAAGCTGAAGGTTTTAAAGACTATAAAGTTTACCCAGAAGGAACGCGTGATCAGTATTGCGTGATTGTGTACTTAGAACCCTTTGATTGGCGTAATCAAAGAGCCTTGGGTTATGACATGTGCTCCGAGTCTAATCGATATAAAGCCATCACTCGCGCTATTACCACTGGACTGCCGACAGTTTCTGGCAAAGTCGTATTAGTTCAAGATACTTCTGATGATGCGAAAGCGGGCTTTTTAATGTATTTACCGCTTTATCAAGGCACCACAACAACAGAGGCTGAGCGTAAACAGCACGTGTTTGGACTTGTGTATGCAGCGTTTAGGATGGATGACCTCATGCAAGGGATTATGGGGGAGCGATTCTCAGGCTTGAAACTTGCCATTTATGAAAGTCCGCAGGCAAGCGCTGACAGTCTAATGTTTACCAGCAGCAAAGTGGCCCCGAATGAGCAGGATGTGTTTTATCACTCACAGACTGACTTAGTTGGAGGGCAGTTGTGGCGCTTAGACATTTCATCACAATCGCGTTTTATCTCGAGAGCGGAACAGACCCAAGGTATGTGGCTCCAATTTATCGGTTGTGGTTTTATTTTGGCATTGTTTTACTCAGTGTTAATTATGGCGCGTAATCGATATAAGGAGTCTTTACTGACTTCAGAGTTAATTGCTAACGAAAAACGCTTTAGATTAGTAATTGAAGCCTCTCCAAGTGCGCTATTTATGGTGGATAAATCTGGATTTATTACTTTAGTGAATACCCATGCTGAACGTTTGTTCGGCTATACCAGAGACGAGTTACTCGGTCGTTCCATCAATATGTTATTGCCCGAAACCCTAAGGGATGCTCATCAGCAGCACATGAGTAACTATTTAGTGCAGCCTATTGCGAAAAATATGTCGATGCGGGATGACCTGTTTGGCTGTTGTAAAGATGGCAGTCGACTCGCAATTGAAGTGGGGTTGACGCCTATTCATTTTAGTAATGGCATTTCTATTCTCGCGACAATTAACAATGTCTCTGAACGTAAGCGCATTGAAGTTCAGCGTGCAGAACATATGCTTGAGCTTGAGCGTATTAATCAAGAATTAGACAGGTTTGCCTATATTGCTTCCCATGATTTGAAATCCCCCTTACGTGGTATCGAGCAGCTAACCTCTTGGTTATCTGAGGATTTAGTCGATAACACTAATGAAAATGTACAGAAATACCTAGGGCTTATCCAAAGTCGTATTCATCGAATGGTGTTATTACTCGATGGACTATTGATGTTTTCTCGGATTGGTCGTGTCGATACCGAAACCACTGAAGTGAAAAGTCGGCAACTGGTTGAAGACATGTTTGCGCTCGTCGCGCCGCCACAGGGATTTGAATTAGTCCTAAAAGGTGAATTTCCGAATTTTTATACCGTAAGACCATTGTTGGAATTAGTTATACGAAATTTAATCAGTAACGCCATAAAACACCATGACTTAGGTACAGGTGTGATTACGGTTTCATGTGATGCGGTTGATCAGCAGTATCGATTCAGTGTGATAGATGATGGTCCGGGGATATCAAGCTCATATCATGAAAAAGTCTTCGAGATGTTTCAAACACTTAAACCAAGGGATGAAGTTGAAGGCAGTGGTTTAGGATTATCACTTGTGAGAAAAACGGTTGAAAGTTTAGGTGGAGAGATTCAGCTCAAATCGCAGGGCCGAGGTTGTTGTTTTTGCTTTAGTTGGCCTAAGAAAATAGTGAAAAAGGAGCTTCTATGAGCGCAGAAAATCACTATCAACAGGTCACCATTTTATTGGTTGATGACGATGACGTGGATTACATGGCCGTGCAGCGGGCGATGAGACAATTGAGGTTACTCAATCCCTTAGTGCGTGCTCGGGATGGGATCGAAGCATTAACTATTCTAACGAGTTTAGACACGATCAAAGGTCCGTATCTTATTTTGCTGGATCTTAATATGCCAAGAATGAATGGATTTGAGTTCCTTGAGCGAATACGTTCAGATCCTTCTCTTTCTTCGTCTGTCGTTTTTATGCTCACCACGTCGAGTACCGATGAAGATAGGATGAAAGCCTATAGCCATCATGTGGCTGGTTACATGGTTAAAACTGATATGAAAGACGGTTTTAACAATATTTTTAATATGCTTGAAGGTTACTGGCGAATAGTGGAGCTCCCATCCGCATAAGGTGAGTATATGGATTTACTACTGATAGATGATGATGAAGTTGATAGAACTGCGATCATCCGAGCACTCAGACAGTCAAAGTTGACTTTTAATGTGGTCGAAGCAAATTGTGCATTTGATGGTTTAAATCTCGCATTAGAACGTCATTTTGACGGTATTCTATTGGATTATTTATTACCCGATGCTAATGGCTTAGAAGTGTTGATCAAGCTCAATGCCATGACGCAAGATCAGACCGTAGTCGTTATGCTGAGTCGCTATGAAGATGAGAAACTGGCTCAGCGCTGTATTGAACTAGGGGCACAGGACTTCTTGCTTAAAGATGAGGTCAACTCGCGGATACTAACCCGTGCAATTCGTTATGCGAAACAAAGATCTTCAATGGCGTTGGCGTTACGTAATAGTCACCAAAAACTAAAAGAGCTAGCTGAACACGATTCGTTGACTAAGCTGGTTAATCGCTATGGTTTTGAACTTTGTCTTAATCGAGCGATAGCAAGGGCCAAACGTTGTCACGACTATTTAGCCGTTATCTTGCTCGATTTAGATGATTTTAAAGCGATCAATGACACTCTAGGCCATCAGACGGGGGATATTCTTTTAGTTAAAGTAGCCGCTCGATTAAGTGAAGTACTACGAGATGGCGACATTATTGCCCGTTTAGGTGGGGACGAATTTGTCGTGTTAGTCACTGATAATGATTATAAATATTTCCCTATGATTGTGGCTAATCGATTGCTCAAAGTGTTTGAGGACGTATTTTGTCTCGGTGATAACGATGTGCTTATTGGTGCTAGTATCGGTGTGGCTTTTTATAATGAAGCGGCTTCGAATAGTTCTGAGCTGATGAAATGTGCCGATATTGCCATGTATCGCGCTAAAAAAATGGGCCGAAACCAGATTCAGTTCTACTCAGAAGCTTTAGATAAAGAGGTGCGTTACCGTAATCATATCGAGTCGAGTTTGCGTATTGCCTTAAAAAGAAATGAATTTAAGGTTCATTATCAAGCGCAAGTGAATGCGAAAACCCATCAGTTGGTGGGGATGGAAGCCCTTATCCGATGGCAGCATCCTGTAGATGGCATTATCGCCCCAGATCAATTTTTACCCATAGCCGAAGAAATTGGATTAATGGAGGACATTGATGATTGGGTGCTTGAACAAGCTTGTACTCAGGCACAGGTGTGGCTAACCCAATTACAGCCGACAGGGAGAGAATTCACCATTGCCGTTAACCTGTCTGCATCGCAAATTGGAAATGAGAACCTGTTTGATAAAATAGCGAGTACGCTGACTAAGACAGGACTTCCTGCTGTAGCATTAGAGCTTGAAATTACTGAAAATTGCCTTATTGAAGATCCCCATGAACATGCCAAAATGCTCGATAGAATCGCAGAGTTAGGGGTGCGTTTTGCCCTCGATGATTTTGGGACGGGTTTTTCGTCCTTAGAACATATCAAATTATTTCCCATTAGCGTGCTGAAAATCGATAAAAGCTTTGTCGCTTCCTATGATAAGGATGATAAAGACACTCGTTTGCTCGCTGCATTACTTAACTTCGCCCATGGGTTTAATGTCATATCAGTAGCTGAGGGCGTTGAAACAATTGAGCAGGCTGAGTTTTGTACTTCTCGCCATTGTACTGTATTACAAGGTTATTTGTTTTCTCGCCCCTTAGATGCAACGGAGTTTGAGGCTAAGTATATTCTGCCGCTGTTAACTTAAACCGAGTTTCGAGTGTGATAGGTCTTGAAGTATTTCATTAGCATAATGATTTCGTCTGGTGAGGAATATTTTCTTGCTTTACACTGAGCAATAGACAAATATCAGCCCCTTTTTCTGTCGCTGTGCTTTTGGTGCCGCAGAACGGTTTATTCACTCATGCTTAAGTTGGTCACTCAGCAATGAAAATAGGTATTTTATCCCAATTCCCCCAGTTGTATTCAACACAACGCTTAGTCGCGGCTTGCCAAAGTCGTGGACATGAAGCGGTCGTGATCAATACGCTGAATTGCTACATGAATATTAATTCTATTAAACCTAGCATTCATTATGAAGGTACTGAATTAGTTGGGTTTGATGCCATCATTCCGCGTATTCATGCTAGCGTGACTTTTTATGGTTGTGCCGTTGTTCGTCAGTTTGAAATGATGGGCGTATATGCCGCGAATGATTCAATCTCCATTGCGCGTTCGCGGGACAAATTGCGGGCACTGCAACTACTTTCCCGCAAAGGGATTGGCATGCCAGTGACGGGTTTTGCCAATAAGCCAAATGATATCCCAGATCTCATCAATATGGTGGGCGGCGCTCCGTTAGTCATTAAATTACTCGAAGGCACTCAAGGGATTGGTGTCGTACTCGCTGAAACTAAAACGGCTGCTGAGAGCGTGATTGAAGCATTCTTGGGGCTCAAAGCGAATATCTTAGTGCAGGAATACATTAAAGAATCCAATGGTAGTGATATTCGTTGTTTTGTTGTCGGTGACAAGGTTGTTGCTTCGATGAAGCGTCAAGGTCCCGAGGGCGATTTCCGCTCTAATCTGCATTTAGGGGGTTGTGGTGAGGTGGTAAAAATCACCTCTGTTGAGCGTAAAATGGCTATTGCCGCTGTGAAGGCGATGGGATTGGTTGTCGCGGGAGTAGATATTTTACGTTCTAACCGTGGCCCACTGATCCTTGAGGTTAATTCGGCGCCAGGCATTGAAGGGATTGAGCAAACAACAGGGATTTCAGTGACTGAGCCTATTGTTGAATATATTGAGAAAATGGTTGCGGCCCGTAAAACAAACCGGTCAATTATTGCCTAGTAGGTGATGGTGATAAAACGACGCCACTTTTTAAGGTGGCGTTTTTTATGTTTAGAGCTTATAGATCAAAACTGTAGGAATATCCGAGTACTAGTTTGGCATCATCATCGGTGAGATCGGTATCTGAGACCATAAATGACACTGTGCCTATGCTGGTATCTGCGCTGAGAGTCACGTTATAGTCGGCATAATTATCTTCGCCAAACCAAGATTGGACGACATCACCGTTTGAGTAACCATAGTGCACTGATAAATTCAGCTTTTCAGTGAGAGGAACGGATACCGTCGCGGCAAGATAACTGAGATCTTTATTATCTAAAGGATCGGCGGCCAGATCGTCACCGGCATTGATGACTTGGGAGTAAGCAAGTTCGAGCCATTTCCACGTGACAGCAGCATGGAGCTCACCAAAATCAATACTGCCCGGCGCGTCTGGATAGGCGTAGTAGAGATAGCCAAAGTCGTAGCTGATGTCTTCGGTAATACTGCCGCCATAACCTGCATATAGATCAAGCTCGTAGCTAGTATCATCACCAAAATCCACATTCGATGCCCAAGTTCCCGCATAAAATCCAGAATCGTGGCTGTAGTCAAGGCCACCTTGGATTGCGACCGCATCTTTAGTTTGGGTCGCACCGCGCCATAGATAATTAGAGGTACCGCCAATGTTGCCTGATACGGCTGCAAAGGCGTTGCCTGCCAGTAACATTCCCGTCGATAAGGCCAAAACGCTGTACAGTGATTTCTTCATGCTCATCCCCTCGATTGACTTATTTATCGATTCACCATTGGCACACTCAAAGTCAGCTGTGGTCATTAGTGCATCTTGGTTTTTTTCTAAGGAAGGATTTGCTAATCACATGCCACTATTACAATGCCATGTAAAACAAGGTATTAGAACTTTCAATGTTAATGAAATGTTTTTATTTGCCAGTTTGTGGGGCAGAGGCGCACTTTTGTTGTGCACAAAATATTCAGTGCTTCACTGGGATTGGGCAAAAAAAACGCCTCACAATGGAGGCGTTGTATTGAATTTTATAACTTAGTTTACGCTGTCACGTAGGGTTTTACCCGCTTTAAACTTAGGCACTGTCGCTTCAGCAATTTGAATTTCTTTACCCGTTTGTGGGTTACGGCCAGTGCGAGCGGCACGAGTCGCTGTTTCAAAAGAACCGAAACCTACGATGGAGATTTTGTCACCATTTTTCATTGATTCGGTAATAGCTGCTTCAAAAGACTTCAATGCGCGTGCTGCTTCTACTTTCGTTAGATCGGCATTTTCTGCAATTTTGGCGATTAGTTCAGTTTTGTTCATTTTTATTGTCTCTTCTTTCCGTAGATTTATTTGAAATAAGCGTGCCTAACATGCCATAAGGTTTAACACTTGGAAAGCCTTTTGCGTCAAGCGTGCAGCAGGATGTTCAGTAAAGCGCAGAATATTTACTCAGTTCGTGACTTAAGTTTTATTCTGGTTTTATTCTTCTAACAGTTGATAGAGTAATTTTTTAACAAGTTTGGGTTCAAAGGGTTTGTCACATAAGGCATTTACACCCGCTTGGGACACATTGCTGAGGTGGGTATCGTTGGCTTCGGAAGACACCATCAAGATGGGAATGTGCGATTGTTGGCTTTCATTGCGGATAAATTGTGTCAAAGCTAGCCCATCTACACTCGGCATATTGTAATCAGTGATCACTAAGTCGAACATATTGTGTTTCATTAACGCTATGGCTTGCGCGCCATCCTCGGCCTCGGTAATTAGCTTCATCCCTAAGTTACCAATCGTGCGTTTAATGACGTTTCTTGCCATACGGCTATCATCGACCACTAATACACGCACATCTTGTACATCGAAATTACTCAGGTCGAGTTCATCGTGGCTGAGTAAATCAATCGTGGCATTCAATGCTGTACCTAAATGGTCGGCACTGAAGGGTTTAGGTAGAATCGCTACTACACCCGATTGGCGGAATATTTCAAGTTGTTCACGGCGGCACTCACTCGAGACCAGCATAAATTGGATATCTTTGCAGTCAGCGTTGGCCCTTAAGTAGCCCAAGAGATCGATGGCAGTGCCATCATCGAAATGCATGGCGCTCGCAATAAGGTCAGGTTTATGGCGAGCAATAATATCTTTAGCCGCTTCTATGTTTTCTGCGGTTTGAATGCTGAGAATGCCTTCTTGTTGTAAGCGCTGAATAATAATTCGACGCTGTGTCTCTGAAGGTTCTACCAAAAGAATGGAAAGTTCGCTGGGCGATAAATGGCTCATAGTCTACTTCAAGTTAAAAGTCGTAAGTATTTTACTGGGTCGCTAAGCTACGCTGTTGATAACAGCTTAGCAGCAAAGTCCATTACTGAGTTTGGCGGGTCAAATAGTGTCTCGTGACCTTAGAAAATGCGATCCAATACTGCACGAGTAAAATAACAATAATGCTCACTGTGAGTGGCAACATAGGAATGTTGTGGCCAGAAACAACCACTTTTACATCCTCAGGGGTAATGCGATAGGCAATAATTGCTGTAATCCCCAGAGCCGAGAATCCTAAGGTTTGCATGCCAATATAAATCTTCAACACTAAGCTAGACCATGGCGCCCGTATGAGTATGCCAACGAGAACGGGGAGGACACCTAGGGTGAATACATCTAGGGATTGAGTCATCACAGTACGCCAAAGTGCAGCAATGCTGAAGAGGCAATATAACGTGATCAGTAGTATAAGACGTTTAGGCATAGATTGAAGTGCACACCAGTAGCAAAGAAGATGAGCAAGTGTAGGAAATGCCCTAATCCGAGTCCAGTATAACCGTAATATCGTGTAGAATATGCCTTTTTGCTAGAGGCTCTAATAGGTGACGTTTATGACAGAAGTTGAGTTTTGGGGTTTAGTCACGCGAACGGAAGCGGCGCAATCACAGGAGTCTTTGACTCAAGCACTGAAGCAGAAACTTGCCGAATTGAGTAATGAAGAGTTAAAAGCTTTCGATAAAATCTTTGGTCAGCAGATGCGCCGTAGTTATCTGTGGTCTGTTTGGGGGGCGGCTTACATTATTACGGGCTGTGATTCTGAATATGCTTTTGCCGAGTTTAGGTGTTTTTTGATTTCACTCGGTAAAGAAATTTTCGAAGGTGTGGTTAATCAGCCTGACACCCTAGCACGTTTAGCCGCTTGGCCAGAGCGAGATGCCTATGCTTACCCTTTTGTAGATGAATACGACCTTATCGCAGGGCAATTATACGAAGATAGAACCAGTGAGGAACTGCCCTTTATGCCATCGGGCAAGGCGACGCCCGCGGGTAAAAAATTTAGCACTAAGCCCAAGGATTTAAAGCGGCAATACCCTGAGCTGAGTGCCCGTTTTCCATTTTAGTCTTGGCAATACCTTATGAGCGTAAGCAAGCGTTGGTAGTGACATCGAAGGTCATGCCGTATTTAGGGCAGATGTCGCTCATAAACTCATGTTCTTGCGCGGTTAATTGTTGACTAAAATCTTGCTTAAGCTGCTCAGTCATTTGATGTTCAGCCGCATTTTGCATCTGAGCCAATTTGCTCAAATGAGTGTTAACTGCCTGTTGCTGGCTGATGGTCAATGGCGCAGCTTGGCTTGAAATACTTACGCTAGTTCCGATTGTCAGCAGTGCCAATAAAGCGAGTTTTGGTGAATATGGGTTGAATAGATAAGCCGTTTTTAGGTTCATAGGTAAGCTCCAAGTTAAAAATTACGTTTAACACGTTAGTTCTAAATCGTGCATCCTTAGACGGTAAAGAAAACGAGTTGTACTGTGAGGAGCGGAGTTTATTGTATAAATATTGAACCTATGCTGAATGGTTAGTTAGTGCTCATTCTTCATTTCTTCGCATTGAAATCCTTGCTTACGAGTATCGAACTGGCACATAGATCCACATTCCCAAGGCACATTGTCGTAGAAGGCAGATTGTTCGCGTGCAAAATCGCGGCAAGTATTATAGCTGTCAAAGTTATCGGTTTTTTTATACTTTCCTGAATCATAGCCATGGTTGTAGATAAAGGCTGACCAAGTTTTAGGGCCAGTATTTTTGTCACTCGGGGAGATAAACCAAATCGCACTTACGACGCAGGTAAACAGGATAAGAATGAACACAGGTACAACAGGGAATTTCATTTTTTATTAAGTGGGCAATGTAAACAATAGCGGAAGGATAACGCTTTTTTTGTCGTTATGCGCGTGAAATGTTCACAAATTGATAACTATGCACTTACTTGGTGCAATTCCGATACAAAAAGATACGTATTGGTTGTGGTGGTTAAATAATATTTACTTAATTATACAAAAGCTTACGGCACATTTGCTGTACTTATATCAGTTTTGCGTTAAGCTCTAGTTCAGGTTAGATTTTGTACTGTAGTTCTCAAGAAAGTTATTTAGGCCTTGGAGGCAAACATGAAAATTCAGTCCCTTTTACTCGCAGGTGTATTAAGTTGCAGTGCGGCTTGGGCGGCCGATGAAGCGCCTGTGGATCCCGTCACCGAAGATGGTGTGGTTAAAATTGTTTGGCAAAGTCCTAAAGATTATCGCGATATAAAATCATCAGGGGAGCTCCAATCCCGTTATGAGAAGCGCTTATTTGAGACCTTAACTGAAAACATCAATAAAGAAGCCGCGAAGATTTTAAAGCCAAATCAAAAGCTTGAAATGACCATTACCGATGTTGATCTGGCGGGTGATATGCGTCCAACATTTGGTGCGACCGCCAATGATTTACGCATTATCAAAGACATTTATCCGCCGCGTATGACTTTTTCTTATCAAGTCATGGAAAACGATAAAGTGATTATCGCGGGCGATGAAAAACTGTCGAATATGGGGTTCATGGATGGGATCCAATCTTTAAATGATAAACCTTTTATGTATGAAACCAAAATGTTAACCGAGTGGTTAAAGAAGACGATTGCCCCACAACTTTAATGACTCATATCGGTTGCTAATGCTGAGGATTTAAGTTGTTTAGCTATGCCGTTAGTGCCTGAGTGCCGATAATTAGATGATTTTCTAACAGGTAAAATCCGTTATTTGCGGATTTTGCCTGTTTTTTTGCCCTAGCGCTTAAGGTAGATAGACTATGTTCATGGGCGTTAAAGGTGAGTGCTGGTGGTAAAATGCCTACACACAGACTGATCAATTGATGGTAACAGGCTTCACCTTTTCTATCGTCGGCGAGCATTTCTTGGGCCTGCCAGTGCTCGGCGCTATAAAACAAATGCTTATGGGTTTCAAAATCCGCTAGAATTCGCTGGCAACGGCTGATCATATGCTCACAGGTGCTGATAATTACAAAGTCATCGCCGCCGACATGGCCAACAAAGCAATTGTCGCTTTTATACTTCAGTAACAGATTCGCCACTTCACAAATCACTTCATCGCCACGGCAAAATCCATAAATATCGTTATAGGGCTTAAAGTTACACAGATCAAAATAGGCTAGATAAAAATGTTTCTTTTGGATCTTAAGGCGTTTTAATTCCTCTTGAATGGGCACATTACCCGGCAAGTCTGTAAGAGGATTCGCATGGCGCGCCATCTTAATTCTGTGCTCTGTGATCCTTTGTAGCAAATCCTTGGTATGGCCTATGCCGAGTAGTTTACCACGGCGAAGGATAATGAACTGTTGCGCTACCGTATTAGCACTCTCTGAGGTCAGTAATTGACTTACGGTGGATAACGGTTCGTTGGCCTCAATCTGGATGACTTGCGGGTCCATTACTTCACTCACAGCATGATTTTCATGTAAGGCGCGACCATAGGGTGTGCTGAAGAGTTCAAGTAAGGTCGCGCGGCTGATAATACCGAGTGGCAACTGGTTATCGACCACTACAACCGCCTGTAATGCAGGTTGCGAGATAAAGGTGTCACTTAAAAATTTGAGTTTAAGTGTGGGCACTACGGTTATGGCGCTCGTGCACAGGCTCTCGGCCGATTCGCTGTATCTAGGTTGAATTTGAGTATTGCTTGGCACTAAGGTCGCTTTCATCGCGCGGCAGGGGAGTACTTCTGGACGACCGAGTAAGTAGCCTTGGCAATAGACGATACCCAGTTGTTTGAGTACGGCTAATTCCTCTTGCGTTTCAATTCCTTCGGCTATCACTTTGCAGGTTAAACTTTGGCATAACTCCACAATCGAGCGGACAAATTCCTGTTTGACGGGAGTCGAATCAATCTGATGGATAAAGTGACGGTCGATTTTGACATAGTCGGGTGACAATTCTGACCAGAGTCTCAGACCCGAATAACCTGCACCTAAGTCATCGATCGCTGTTAAAAAACCTTGGCTACGATAGTGATTCAAGCAGGATTTGAGTAAATCGATATCATCGGCGGGATATTGCTCTGAAAGTTCAATCACAACCTGTGATGGCGCTATGCCGAGTTGTTGCAGCAGTTGTAAGGTCATGCCCTTGGGGTGGGCAGGATCTAATAATGCCTTGGGCGAGATATTGATAAACAGCTTGCCTTGAAACTGACGCAACTTAAATTGCTCGAGTGAAATACGGCGACAAAGGGTTTCTAGCTCGCTTAATTTACCTTGATGTTCGGCGGTCTGAAATAGCGGGACTGGGGAGTATAACGGGCTGTGTTCAGGGCCACGGCTTAACGCCTCAAAACCATGAATTTTATGTTCTAATATATTGAAAATTGGCTGAAATAAGGGACTGATTGCCGCTTTAGAGATTATTTTATCGAGCTCTTTAGCCAGATCTAAACTTGTCATTACGTCAGCCCCTTCGTCTATGTGAGCGGAGTCTATGACTTAGAAATGACAAAATGATGACAGTTTTGGGGAAGCTTAGTGCTATCTATCTGTGTTGGTGGGCTTGATTAGATATACCATGGAAAGAGCTGAAATCTAAGGTGAGTTCCAGCTCCTAATCTCGGTTTAGCTTTGCTTCTTAAAGGCCTGCAATGTTTGCAGTAATGCGCCTAACTGACGCACATAGGTTTCGAGTTCTTTAGGATCGAGCGTTTGATGTCCTTCCATGCGAGTTAAGTCATCGACCAACTCTTGCACATAGGGCAGAAAGCGATTACTCGAAGCGATAAAACCTTGTTCTGCCGTGAATATGCTGGTGAAGTTTCCATGGCCAGCTTTCTTTAGTTCATCTAACTTAGCGTCGGCGTCTATGGCTTGGCGATAGGCGATTTGAAGATTTTCTTTCAGTTGCTCTATAACCTTGGTATGTGGCATAACAGCGTCTCATTGCAAAATTTGCAGGAATTATAAGGGGCAAAGGATATGGCAACAAGCCAATGGCGACTAATTGCATCAATCAGTTTTCTGGCGTTAGCGGGTTTGAGCGCAAAAGTGGTGGGTGCAGAAACCGATAAACCACCATTTTATCAAGTGCAATGGCAAGGCAAGAGTGCGTATTTACTGGGTTCGATTCATATTGGACGTGCCGACTTTTATCCTTTACCCACCCAAATTGAAATCGCGTTGGGTAAAGCTAAGGGCTTAGTTGTAGAAGTCGATATCAATAAAGTCGATAGCACAGCCTTACTGCAACAATACGGCCGCGCCGATAAAACTAAGGGTTTAGATTGGCAGAGCCGAGATAAGCAAACGGTCGAGAGCATGACGCCCTATTGCGCGGCCACGGCAAATGTTTGCCAGTCGATTCAATCTTTCGCACCTTGGCTGCAGGCTACTCAAGTTAACTTGTTGCGTTATAACAACTTAGGTTATAGCACGGATTATGGCGTTGATATGCAGTTGATGGCTCGATATGCGACTTTGCCTGTGTATCCGTTGGAAACCGCCGAGTCACAATTTCAATTGTTAGCGTCTTTTAATAGCCAAGAGCAGTGGTCTATGGTGCGTGAGGCGATTAGCGCATCGGATGCGGAGCTTTTATCGTTAATAACGGCTTGGCGTTCAGGTAATGAAACTGAGCTTGATTCCATAATGCAGGAGCAAATGGGCGGCGAGGGCGACACTAAAATGCTAGAGAAAATCCTCTGGCAGCGAAACCATGTGATGGCCGATGGCATTATAAAATTAATGGGCTCGACTGACGTGACTTCACCTTTGTTTGTGGTGGTTGGCGCTGGCCATGTGGTGGGGGATAAAAGCGTGGTGCAATTGCTAGAGCAAGCAGGCGCCAAAGTGAGCGCCTGCTGGAAACAGACTTGTCAGTAATCGTTTAGGCAGCGCGTTTGTAACGACGCGCGTTCACACTGCAAAGCTTTGCCCTAAAAAGTGCACATATCGGCCGAGGGAAATATAGGGTTCGCGTTGCGAGTACTCCAGCTCCATTTGTAGCAGCTTGTGATAGTCGAAATCCGCGGGCTGACTCTTTTTCAAATAGTCGTGGATTACACGCACGCCAGACTGGCTGATGAGTGACATTTGCCATTCGCTAAACCAATCTTTAACTTCTTGAATATAAAGTGGATGAGTAGGAGTTAGTCGCACTTTCTTCTTCACTTTTAAATCAGCGGCGACGTAATCGAAATTGCCCGACACTAAAGCATGAAAGCGCATGGCTTCTTTGTTGTAAAACATCAAAGAGAATAATCCGCCGGGTTTTAGCATAGTAAGTAAACCCGCTACGGTGGGCTTCGCATCCGTTAACCATTCGACGACTGCATGACACAGTATGATATCGAAATAGCCATGGTTATCGACCGATAATGCTTGGATAGGCGCATGGATAAGCTGGATAGCTAATGGTTCAGGGGAGGCATCAATTTGTTCTTTGGCTTGAGCCAGCATCTCAGCAGAGATATCGCAGAGTACAACTTCGTGGCCGAGGCGCGCTAATCTTTGGCTAAAATAACCAAAACCACCGCCCGCATCTAATACTCTGAGTTTTTTATCCCCCAGTTTTGCCAGCGCGGGGACGAGGTCGCGCCATAGCACTGCGGCACGTATTTCGCCCTTGGGCGTACCATAGATGTTTTTCGCAAACTTTTGCGCGAGCTTATCAAAATTCTTATCTTGCACGTGATAACTAGGTTAAGGAGAGTGGAACGATAGTGTGGCACAGTCGTAAATTTTTCGCACTCTGGAGATGTTATTGCCGAGTTGAGATGGATAAATTTGCATCGTTAATTCTTAATGTATTGATTTTATTAGTAGTAATTATTCCTACTAAACTTAGGGATACACAGAACTCAGTGCTCTGGGTTATAATCACGCCGTTTTCGCCAAACCTGACTCTATATACCCAAGCGACCTGAAGATACGAGTTTCAGAGCGCCTAGGGTGCTTCAATTCAAGGCGCATCAATGACAGAATGTCGGCCACCTTTTGAATTGATGCAACACGGAAGTGAAGTGCCCTAGGCGCTCCGTCCCGGCGGGTTTTAACGCACTTTATGCTGTGTTGGTTATTTTGAACTTAGTCCACTAGGTCCGCAAATAACCGCCTTGCCTAAAGTGCGTTAAATTCCCGTTGAATCCTGCATTTTCAGGTTGTTTGGGTATAGTTGTCCATTCGGAGAGTCAGCATCAGCCCTTATTAAGACGCAGCACTGCCTGTTTTACACTCGTTATCAGCTTGATTGATCAGACGTTACTCGTCTGTGCGGGGTAATTTATGGCAATGTATTTTTGTGCCAAGGGATAGTTAATTAAAAGGTACTCAGACTTGAATAATGCATATTGTGTTGAATTGAACGCGATGCCGTCGCTGTTTTCTCTTTATCGCAAGATCTTCTTTGGCCGTAAGCCAGGTTGGGATCAACAGCCGTTGCCCCAAATCAAGGTGACCGCGCCGCATGTGACTGTGTCTGAAGCTAAAGTAAGCCAATATGCGCAGGTGTGTGGTTTTCAATTTGACGGTAAAGTTCTACCGCCAACCTATCTCTACGTGATGGCATTTCGCCTGCATGCGGTGATTTTTACCCACGATGGGATCACTTTCCCACTGCTTGGCATGATCCACCTTAAGAATCGTATTCAAGTGTATCGGCCTGTGACGGTTGACGAGACTTTCTCCCTTGAGTGCGCTTTGACCACGAGCCGCGAGACGGATTCTGGCTTAGAGTTTGAATTTGTGTCTAAGGCGTTTGTCGGTGAAGAACTCGTCTGGGAATCATTATCCACCTATTTATATCGTATCGATGTTGCTGGGCGTCGCGTTCGCCCACCTAAAGCCATTGATATGGCATGGGAAACACCACAAAGCTGGAGTTTGAGTGAAGATTTAGGTCGTCGTTATGCTAAGGCATCTGGCGACTATAACTTGATCCATCTGCATCCCGTGCTTTCAAAGCGTTTTGGCTTTGATCGAGTGCTCGCCCATGGCATGTGGTCTAAGGCCCGTTGTTTAGCAGAGTTGATGCCAAGTATTGGCGATCGTCCATTCACTGTGGATGTGACCTTTAAGCTGCCACTCTTGATGCCTGCCGATGTTGGATTTGGCTATGAGCAGAATGCTAATAATATGGTATTTGAATTACGTGACAGCAAAGGCCGTCGCCCCCATTTAAGTGGCGATGTGCAGTTTTAAGCCGCACTCAATAATACATACAACAACGGCGCCTTCTGGCGCCGTTGTTGTTTATGGTTGTTGCTTTTGAGAAACAAAAATCAAGGTACGCTGTGACCCATAGATGCCTGCCAGATACAGAACCATTGCTGGCGTCGAGCTGGATCTCATTTGAGGCAACGGCACTCTTGAGCCGCTCGGACGCAGGGCAGATTATTTGATGCAGATTAAGGAATCGCTCATTAACCCTTTCGACGGCTATATATCTTAAAGCCAATCACCTAATATCCGCCCTATTCAATGAGTGTTGTGCTTAGCAACCCCTCATACTAAACCAAAGCGTATTTGAAAGGGAGAAATCGACGCATGCTGACAGATATGGATATTTCGAATCGCGCTAGCCTAAAAGACATTAATGAACTGGGCGCCGACTTAGGTCTATTACCCGAAGAGATGATGCAATTTGGTCACACTAAAGCCAAGGTCGAGCTCAGTGTGTTGCAGCGTTTGGCTGGGCAGCGCAAAGGCAAATTGATTATCGTCACCGCAGTCACGCCTACGCCCCACGGTGAAGGTAAAACAGTGACGAGCATTGGCTTAACGCAATCGTTAAATGCCATAGGCAAAAAGGCCTGTGCCTGTATTCGCCAGCCCAGCATGGGGCCTGTATTTGGGGTAAAAGGTGGCGCTGCGGGTGGCGGTTATGCGCAAGTGGTACCCATGCAGGAGATGAATTTACATCTCACGGGTGATATTCATGCCGTGAGCAGTGCCCACAATTTAGGGGCTGCAGCGATTGCGGCGCGGCTATTTCATGAAGCGCGCTTAGGTAAGGCGGAATTTGAGGCGCAATCTGGGCAAGCGTTTTTGGATATCGATCCCAGAGAGATCCGTTGGCACCGAGTGGTCGATCACAACGATCGCTGTCTTAGGCAAATCCAGGTGGGCTTAGGCGATAATAATGGCCCAGAGTACGCCTCCAGTTTTGATATCACCGCCGCCTCTGAGTTAATGGCGATTTTAGCCTTAAGTCATAATTTGGCAGATATGCGGGCGCGAATAGGTCGTCTAGTGCTGGCATTAAATACCCAAGGGCAAGTGATCACAGCCGAAGACTTAGGTGTCGCTGGTGCGATGACGGCCATCATGGCGGATGCGATAAAGCCGACGTTAATGCAGACTTTAAATGGTTCACCTTGCCTTATCCATGCGGGACCCTTTGCCAATATTGCCCACGGTAATTCATCCATTATTGCTGATGATATCGCCCTCCGATTGGCGGATTTTGTGGTGACTGAAGCTGGTTTTGGATCAGATATGGGCTTTGAAAAGTTCTGTAATATCAAGGTGCGTCAATCGGGTCAGGTGCCGGCCGCCGCTGTGCTGGTCACCACCTTAAAAGCGCTGAAGGCCAATAGTGGTTTGGTGTCTGAGTCAGATATCAATCTACCAGATCAGGCTCGACTCGAAGCGGGCTTTGCAAATTTAAACTGGCATATCAACAATGTGGCTCGCTATGGTATTCCTGTGGTGGTTGCCATTAACCGTTTCGCCACTGATACTGATGCCGAGTTGCAATGGCTAACTGAAGCCGTCAACGCGAGCAGCGCCTTTGGCTGTGAGGTCAGCGATGCTTTTAGCCAAGGGGAGGCTGGCGCTGTCGCCTTAGCGCAGACTGTGGTTCGCGCCGCTGAAACCGAGAGTCAGTTCAAGCTGTTATATTCAGATGAAGCCTCATTGGAGGCTAAGTTATCCACCTTAGCCGAGGTGGGGTATGGTGCAGCGGGCGTTAGCCTTTCTATCGAGGCCAAACAACAGGCGCAGCAGCTGACCGTATTAGGTTATGGACATTTGCCCCTGTGTATGGCCAAAACGCCGTTATCAATTAGTCACGATCCTAGCTTAAAGGACGTTCCTCAGGACTTTGAGATCCCAGTGCGGGGTTTAGTCTTGCATGCTGGTGCGGGGTTTATCACCGCCTTGGTGGGGAATGTGATGACTATGCCAGGACTAGGGCTGAAACCGGGTTACTTAAAAATTGATATTGATGCGCAAGGTGAGATAGTCGGCTTAGGCTAACACTTGATGCAGAGATTTATAGGCCAGAGATAAAAATAAGGGCGAGCTCATTGCAACGCCCTTCTTCTCTCGTTTAACGCTGGTTTAAAGCGGTGATTTCGTGGTTTGATAGATATGCACATCACGCTGTGGGAAGGGAATACTGATCCCTTCGGCGTCAAAGCGCATTTTCACTTCGCGGGTAATGTCCCAATATACTTCCCAGTAATCTTCCGGTTTTGCCCAAGGGCGAACGATAAAGTCGACCGAAGATTCGCTCAATAGATGTAGTTTAATCGTCGGTTCTGGCAATGGTTGTACCTTAGGATGCGCTTCGACGATGGACTTGAGAATCGCTTCAGCCTGTTCGATGCTATCGCTATAACTGATCCCAAAGGTCATATCGACTCGACGTTGATGCTCAGCTGTGATGTTGTTAATTGTGTCACCCCAAATCTTATTATTAGGAATAATAAGACGTTGGTTATCCATGGTTTTAATCGTAGTGGAGACCAGACTCATGTGACTGACGCGTCCGGTGACGCCAGCGGCGTTGATCAAATCGCCCACATCATAGGGACGGTAAATTAAGATCATCATGCCTGAGGCGAAATTCGACAGGGTATCTTGCAGGGCAAAACCAATAATAACACCCGCGATACCAAAGCCTGCGAGCAAGGGACCAAGTTCGATCCCAAGCTGTGAAAGGGCAATTAACAGCCCGATAGTAAAGACGGCTTTACCTGATAGCGAGGTGAAGAAGTCTTGTAATAACTTACTTAAATTCAACTTAGAATTGCTAACGGTATTTTTCACTATCTGTTTGGCTAACTTGCCGGCGAGACCCGCAATAAACAAGATCAAACAGAAAACAAATAACTTAAACACGACGGTTGGGCCGTGATTAATCGCTTGTTCTTGTGCCGTATTTAGCCACTGCTCAATGAGCCTTGATGCCACATCAAAGTTCAACACATCTTGAGTAATATCACCTGAAACACTAAAGAGTGTCTTTTTCAGCGCGGCGGTATCATGGCCTAAGGCGTCGAGTAGGCTGATGTCGATATTCAAGCTCTGACTATTCTGTGCTAAGCGTTCCTTTAGCATCATTACGTGGCTGGTTTGTGCCGAAGTGACATCTTTACCTGCATTAGTTGCGGTATCGATTGCTGCTTGTAGTTGCTGCTGGGTATAAGTCACTAAACTTTCTAGCGTATCGGCACGAGCAACTAAAATTTGCATCAGTGATTTTTGTGCTTCGCTAATATCTTGGCCAACTTGTTCGAGCCAAGTGAGCGTCTCGAGTTGTTGCTTGTAATAGGTGTCTTTTTCTAATTCGCGCTTTGATATTTCCAGCAGAGTCGCATCATCTGTGCTCGAACCTAATTGCTGTTCCAATTTACTAATGTTGTCATCGATATAAGCATCAATTTGTTGGATGTAGTTAAGTTGTCCTTGGATTAATGGCTGCAGAAAAGCCTTGTCGATTGGCGTTGCTTCGAGCAGATCTTTAATCTTATTACGTAACTGTAAGGTTTTGTTTTGAATTCGATATTCAACAATTGTCTTCAATTCGCCTTTGGCATTTTTTAGTTTACGTATATCCGTATCGATAGCCTGTTGCAGCATTGCCAGTTCTGCCTTGAGCGTTACAGGAGTGCTTAATGGGCTTTCGGTTGCAGCGACAGGTTCAGTTTGCGCTTGGGATGAAAGGCTGAGTAGTGGTATTAGCAGGGCAAACACGAGAGCGAGGTAGCGGTGCATAGGAGTGATCTTAAGTAGAAATATGTCTGAGTATGATAGATGTTGCCGGATCTACTGTAAAATATCTGCGAGTGAAATAGCCCTTGGAATTAAACTTTTTAGGGAAGGGTTGATTTGAGCTTAACCTTGAGTGCGGTGCTTTATCTGCTTTTTCCGACATTTTGGGTATTTACAGGCCGAACTCTAGTCGGTATCTGGTAAACTTGCGCATCGTTATTTAGGAATCGTGTTTTCATGTTGTGTTCCCATTGTAATCAGTACATCAAGGTCAGTGACATTAGCCAGCAAAGAGGCAAAGGTTTCGACGCTCAAGTGCGTTGTCCCCATTGTGCGGCTTGGTTAGGCCGCAGTCCAACATTGGCTAAACTCAAGTTATTAGGATTTTATTTGAGTGTGTTTACGGCGGGATACAGTTACTTTGATGCCTCTGTGCGGTATTTTGCGATCCCTGTAATGATTTTTTCGTTGATGTTGTTGTTTGTGAGCCATTTTATGGATCAAGTCATCACCATTGAAGCGCCCGAGCAAGTCGATGATAGCGATCAAAGACAGAAGTATCGTTAGGCTAATAAGTGGATTCGTTATGGATAGGAAAATCGGCGGTAAATTTTCCAGAGACGAACATCATTTGAGCGCCTTTAGCAGGCGCTCAAAATGCAATTAAGAGGGTTTAAGGGGTGAACTTCAGCCGCGCTTAATGAGTCTTTGTTTACTGCACGACTTGTTCTTGACTCGTTAAGGAGTGCTCAACGTAATAAATACCACCAAATATCACCGCGCTGAAGATGACTATCCCTAAGATAAGCCCTAAGTTTTCACGAAAAAATGCTAGCATAATAGTTGCCTTTAGGTGGATAAAACGGAGCCATATCGAGCTTGATTTCGTCATTGTGCTCGCAGACATAAAAACTAAATACACTATAGTTACACTCACTTAAGCTAATCTTAAATGCGTTTTTTTACCTGAGTTCTCACAAGATCCTACCGCTATTGAAACAAGAAGTTATTGGTAAGACTGGGTACCTCAAATATCTTGTAACCTTTTGCAAAGCGATTACCTTATTGCAACTTGCTATGGCACTGACATAGACTTATGCAACTTTTTAACTATGGGGACGACTGAGTGAGACTTAAAAGTCACATTAGACGCACAATTTCGATATGGCTTGCTGCCGTACTGATATTGCTGTCTCTTGCTGCCTCAGCCCATAGTGTGACCCATCTTGATGATGGCGCTAAGACTCACTGTACTCTGTGCTTCCATCAGCACCAACTCAACAAGATTTTATTGACCGATCCGCTGACGCTGAATTTAGCTATACAGCATTTCGATGTGGTCGAATTTATTTTACCTTCCTCTATTTTTGAACACGTCAGTGTTTATCGCAGTCGTGCGCCTCCCTTCGCTCTCTAAATCAACTTAAAATTTTAACTTATTGTATTTCTTGATGACTTTATATCGGTCGTCGAGTGCTAGTTGTATTTTGGAGATATCATGACTGTTTTAAATACCCGAATTTCTTTGGTGGCTTTGGCGTGTGCGCTCGTTTCGCCTAGCTTATTTGCAGAAGACTCGAGCTTGACCAACCCTAATATCAGTGGTGTGCTAAATGGATATTATCAGACGGGAGAGCGCCCATTAGCCGAGAGTCCAGATGGCTTTGGTTTAGGTGAAACTGAACTGGCGATGAGTGCCAATATCGATGATATGTTTTACGGTAAAATCACCGCAGTAGTTGAAATGCATGACGGTGAGACTGAACTGAATCTGGAAGAAGCCTTTATTCAAACCATGGCGATGCCAGCGGGTTTTTCTATCCGTAGTGGCCGTTTCTTATCGGACATTGGTTACCTCAATAACCAACATTTACATACTGATTCCTTCACCGACCGTCCTGTGGTTTACCGTGCATTCTTAGGGGGACATTATTTTGATGACGGTATACGTTTTAACTACGTAGCGCCGACGGACTTGTATTGGACCATGGGCGTTGAAGCCTTTAAAGGCGATAGTTTACATGCTGCCGATGAGCATGGTGAGCGTGAGTTTAAGAAGGTCGGTGTTTATACCTTGTACTCAAAAATAGGTGGCGACATAGGCGATAATAGCTCATGGCAAGCGGGGTTGAGTTACTTGCGCAACGAAAATGGCCAAGTGACTGCCCATGAAGAAGGGGAACATGAAGATGAGCATGCTCATGGTGATGAGCACGAAGGTCATAGCCATGCCGCATCTTACACAGGTAAAAATACCTATGGTGCTGATTTTGTGTATAAGTGGGCGCCTAACGGTAACTACAAATATCAAAATCTCACAGTGAGCGGTGAGTACTACCGCGTGAGCGATTTTACACCTATCGATTTACATCCTGAGGATGCACCGAGCCAAGATTACCACCAAGGTTGGTATCTGAGCAGTGTGTATCAATTCACGCCGAGCTGGTCAGCGGGTGTGCGTTATGGTGAAGCTGATACGCAAGAGCTCCATGGCGATCATTTTCATGGGCAAAAGTTGAAGGAATCTGAGGTGAGTTTGGCTTGGCATTCTAGCCACTTCTCGACGGTTCGTTTCCAGTATACCAATCAAAAGGGTACTAACTTCGATGGAATAGAAGACGATAACATCTTCACTATTCAATATATTATGTCTCTGGGGGCTCACGGTGCGCATCAATTCTAATTTAGCTAAATTGGCCGCTGTGGCCTTATCTGTCACTTATACTGGTTTGGCCCATGCCGAGCTGAATGTGTTTGCCTGTGAACCTGAATACGCGGCATTGACCAAGGAGCTTGCTCCAACGGCTAGCATCTATTCGGCAACGACGGCATTACAAGACCCTCACCAAGTGCAGGCGCGTCCGAGTTTGATCGCTAAAATGCGTCAGGCGGATCTTGTGGTGTGCGCAGGTGCCGATCTTGAAGTGGGTTGGTTGCCTATGCTGCAGATGAAGTCGGCAAACGCAAAAGTGCGCTCGACCGAGCAAGGCTTATTTTTCGCCGCCGATCAAATCGAGACCTTAGATAAACTGGCCAGTGTCGATCGCAGCATGGGGGATGTGCATGCTCAAGGCAATCCACATATTCATTTTGACCCGACGCGACTGTTAAAAGTCGCCACGGCATTGAGTGCTAAGCTGACTCAGTTAGATCCTGCTGGTGCGGCCGATTATCAAAAGTCACTGGCAGATTTTACCACTCGCTGGCAAGCCGCAGTCCCGCGTTGGGAAGAGCAAGCTAAGGGATTACAAGGTAAAAAAGTGATCGCTTACCACTCAAGCTTCAGATACTTATTCAACTGGATTGGTATCGAGCAAGTGGCAGATTTAGAGCCTAAACCGGGTTTAGCTCCGACTAGTGGCCACTTAGCGAGTCTGCTGACGCGCGCCGAACAAGGGGATATTCTGGCGGTGGTCGTGGCATCCTATCAGGATGAACGCGGTGCAAAATGGCTGGGTGAAAAAGCGAACTTGCCCGTGGTGATGTTGCCTATGTCTGTGGGTGGTAATGATAAGATCCAAGATTTATTTGGCCTGTATGACAGCGTGATTTCCCTCTTAAATGGAGTGAAATAAACCTATGTTTGATCTTGAGCTGATGTCGATTCTGTTACCTGCATTGGCAGCGGGGATCTTAGTGTTGTCGACGCATATTGTACTTGGGAGACAAGTGCTTAAGCGTGGCATCATTTTTATCGATTTAGCGATAGCGCAAGTTGCCGCTTTAGGCGCGATTGTCGCTCACATGGATCACAGATTAGAAGATATCCCTTTTTCTAATGTGTGGATGCCCGCTGTATTTGCCCTTGCGGGTGCAGGTTTTATCGCTTGGTTAGCTAAGCGGATGGCGGGTGAGTTAGAGGCTATGATTGGCTGCTTTTATGTCTTGTCTGCGGTGGCCGCAATGCTGTTGTTGGCAAACGACCCACATGGCGCCGAGTTGTTAAAGCAATTGATGTCAGGTCAGATCCTGTGGGTGAGTTGGTCACAACTGATTTTGCCGGCCGTGGTGTATTCACTGGTGTTATTAGCGATATTCCTGCGCCCCCAGATGTTGGACGGGGCAGGATTTTATCTGCTATTTGCGCTAGTGATTACCTTATCGGTTGAATTAGTAGGTGTTTATCTGGTGTTCAGTACCTTGATATTGCCAGCTTTAGCGTTGAACAAGTACCGTGGTAAAGGTCGGCTATTTTACGCTTACCTCGTCGGTTTACTGGGCTATGTTTTGGGCTTAGTTCTGTCGGCGACCTTAGATCTCCCTAGTGGTGCGGCAATTGTCGCGACTTTGGCCGTGAGTGCCTTAGTTATCCGCTTTGTGTTAAGTAAAGTCTCACCTCAGGCAACTGAGTCTGAAATCCTACCCAAGCACCACGCTTAGTTCGATATTAATCTTAAAGCCCATCGATACACTGGAGGTTCAGTATATCGATGGGCTTTTTTTGCTTGTTTGTTAGCAAGTCAGCTTACAGATGTAAACAATATATTGAGTCCCAAAGCCATGGTGGCTATACTGTCGCCACTTTTACAGTCGGAGTAAATCGTGCTTTTAATCGTCAGATCAATGTTGTTGGCGGTATCCTTGTTGCTTGCCTTTATTTTTGGTGGCTTAGTGTGTTTATTAAGGCCTCGCCATCGCGACAATGTACATATGTTCGCCAAGATCTTCTCATCGGTTGCACCAATCCTTGGGATTAAAGTGATTGTTCGCCGGCACGAAGATGTGCAGGACGGCCCGTATATTTTCTTAGCAAATCATCAGAATAACTTTGATCTCTTTACTCACACGACAGCAGTTCCTAAAGGTACAGTGAGTTTAGGCAAGAAGAGTTTGGCGTGGATGCCACTATTCGGTCAAATCTATTGGTTGTCAGGTAATATTCTTATCGACCGTAAAAACCGTCACAGTGCCTTTGATACTATGGCTAAAACGGTTGAAAAAATTAAGCAGAAGAATCTATCCGTATGGATTTTTCCTGAAGGTACACGTTCGCGTGGTCGTGGTCTGTTACCTTTTAAAGCGGGAGCTTTCCATACTGCAATCGCGGCGGGAGTGCCAGTGGTGCCAGTGGTTGCTTCGTGTCAGAGCCATATTAAGTTAAATCGCTGGAATAACGGTGTCGTCATCATCGATATGATGGCACCTGTGCCGACCGCAGGTTTAGATAAAGCCGATGTGAAAAACTTCTCTGCGCAAATTCATGCCAGCATGTCGGCGAGATTTGCTGAGATAAATCAAGAAGCGGCAGCACTTATGGGTAAAACTCTCGCGAGTGATGACGTATAATGCCAATTTGAGCCAGATTTACCTTAACGGAGACAAATCCATGTCTATTGAAAGTCAGTTAAAAGCCCAACTTGCAGAGAATCGTGACATAGTGCAAGCCCTGCTTGACGATGGCTCAGAGCCTGATGCGGAATATGTTATTGAGCATCACTTTTCATCGACCAATTTTGACCGTCTTGAAAAAGCGGCTGTGGATGCCTTCAAATTAGGTTTTGAGGTGAATGATGCCGAAGAAATGGAACTGGAGGATGGTTCAATAATCTTCTGTTTCGATGCTGTCGCACACCACAAACTGGATGTTGAATTACTGGACAAAGCGGCCGAGCAATTGCTGCAATTAGCGGGAAAGCAGAAAGTGGAATATGACGGTTGGGGTACCTATTTCGTCGGCGATGAAATGGATGACGAAGAAGATGAAGACGAAGAAGATGATGGTTTTCCTCATTAATTCGTTGGCGGATCTCGAGTTTAATCTTCACTTGTTTTAAATAAAAATGCCCATCATTGATGGGCATTTTTATTGGGTATACTTAGGATTTACTTGTTTTACTCGTATGTAAAACACTGCAGTTACGGCCTTTTTGTTTCGCTTCGTACAGGGCTTTATCGGAGCAGGAGATCCAGCTAGAACTGCTGGTAATATGGGAGCCAATTTCACATACGCCTAAACTTACCGTCACAGTAATCTTAAGGCTTTCATACACTATGACGGATGCGGCGATTTTCTCCCTGAGTCGCTCGGTAAAGTTCATCGCATCTGCGCCGCTGGTTTTAGGCAATACGACCGCAAATTCTTCGCCGCCATAACGTCCTGCACAGTCGGTATCACGTAAGGATTGGCTGAGTAAGTGCGCAATATGCTGAATGACTTTATCACCCGCCACATGACCATAGCTGTCGTTGATATGTTTAAAGTTATCGATGTCTATCATGACTAAACTTGCCATACCTGAGTAGCGGGCATACAAGTCGTACTCGTGGTCTAAGCACTCTTGCCAATGACGACGATTATGCAACTGAGTTAGACCATCGGTTTGGCTAAGGCGTTCGAGTTGCTCGTTGGCAGCTTTAAGTTGCAATTTGTTGATGGCGATATCTGTCACGTCATAAATAATCACACTGATATGGGTCACTTGTCCCGTGAGCGATGCCAGCGGCAGCAGGGTCACGTTCTGGTACATATAGTCTGCACGGCCTGTAATCGGGCGATAGTTTTTAAATTGGAAAACGTATGGACGTTGTTCCCAGCTGATAAAAGCACGGTTTTTAAGCATGAAAACCGATTCCATTTTCTGCTTTAACCAAGTGGCAGGCAGATCGGGGAAGCGGGTAAACAGGTTTTGACCTTTGATCGAATTAGGGGAAACACCGCTGTGATTCTCCATAAAACCGTTCCACAGCTGGATATTGTAATGGCGATCTAATACCACTAATCCCACCTCTATGGTTTGTACCATATCGATGAGCCAGTGTAGTTCGTTCATTGCGCTTTGGTCATTTGACATAGGATAAAATCCAACTGGTTAATCGAGTAAATAGCCGAGTTTATAGCTAAGTGTGGGGATAGAATCCTCGGTGAAGAGCAGTAGCAAATCGCATTGAATATTATGATCTTCAATCCGATAGTTGATCTCCATTGCCAAAGTTCGGTGCCATTTCTCTGAATTATCATGGATCAGATCGTTAACCGTGCAGTGCCGTCCCAGCACGACAGGGTGAGCCTGACTAAATTTCATGTCGAGCTGTTCAGAAATGCCGTTAAGGAAAGCGCCTATCAGCACGTTTCCAGTATCGATCAGGACTTCTATCTCAGTATTTTTGTCTTCTGGATTAGCTAATCCCATCAGCTTGGCCATGTCTTTAAAGCTGGAATCATGGAACAAAAGCAGGGCCTCTCCCGCAATACCCGCCCCGATAAAACCTTGGCAGAGCGCGGATACAGTTGAGCTTTCTTCCGTGGCTTTGAGCGCCATGGTTAACTCACTGACTTCAAGCACGTTCACATTAGGGATAGGTAGTAACACGAATACATCGAGTAACTTAGCTAACAGATCGGCGGCGCGTCCCATGGCAACGTTGGCTATTTCTTGGCAAGCGTCGCGCATGTCGACTTTGATCATCGGGACTTCGTCGGTGAGATCTTTCTGCGTCAGCGTTAAGATGCCGTAATCTTGCAAAATGTTGCTGATGGCATCGGCGCTCACCGGTTTTTGAATAAAATCTAACGCACCCAAGGCTTTGACTCGCTCGTGAGCTTTGATTTGAATATCGCCGGATACCACAATAATCAGCGCGGGTAAGTCCTGTTGCTGTACGGTTTGCAGTACTTCATAACCGTCCATTACAGGCATGTTGAGATCGAGAAACACCACTTCGCCTTTTCCTGCGCGGATGGCATCAAGGCCTTCGGCACCATTGGTCGCATAAGTTATTTCCACATCCCACTCTTTGGGGAGTGTGCGGGCCATTTGCTTACGTGCCATGGCGGAATCGTCACAGATGAGTACAGATATTGACATGCTGACTAGTGATCCTTATTTGCCCATTTATTGAAGATAACACTTATTTTTTAGGTCTGACTGACGAATTGCGTTCTTCGGGCAAGTCTGATTAATATCTTTTATATGTAACTTATAGATATCATTGATAAATTTATATTTTCTGATGGCATTAAAATTTGAATCATTGTTGAATCAAATCATGCAGAATCTTAAATCGAACTAGCTAATGTTGAGTAAATAACAAGGATATAGTGACTAAAAAAGGACTATAGAATCCATATATGGCTGCCCAATCATCCTTCGCTGCAGGTAGCATTGCGATACTGGTGTCGATTATTAGTAGTTAAATAGCTAGCGGTTAAATACGCTTAATTATTGAGCTTGCTAAGGCTATCTAATCGAAAAATACATTAGGATTACTGCACGTAGTGATGACAGCCTAACATAAGTTGCCTTCAATCCATGATGGAATTGGCAATATTTTGACTCAAGTCAAAAAACAGGCTCATGTTATATCTTTTAGTGAATTATGCCAAACGTGTTAACATTTATTCTGGACTGACCAGTAACGGAATATTTCATGAGTGGCCAAAGTGTACAAGTTAAAATCGATGATGGCATCGCCTATGTGTTGCTTAATCGTCCTGAAAAAATGAATGCTATTAACTATTTAATGTTTAGTGAGCTTGACTGCGCGATTAAAAGTATTAAATCCAATCGTGCGGTGCGAGCCGTGATCCTCTCGGGAGCGGGTGGGCATTTTAGCTCTGGGCTCGATGTCAAAAGCGTCATGTCGGCACCGATGCAGGCAGTTAAGTTACTGTTTAAGGGCTTACCAGGGAATGCGAATTTGGCACAGCGGGTGTCACTAGGTTGGCAAACCTTGCCTGTGCCAGTGATTGCCGTGCTTGAGGGCTGTTGCTATGGCGGCGGTATGCAGATCGCTTTAGGCGCAGATGTGCGTATTGCTAGCCACGACAGTAAGTTATCTATCATGGAAGCGAAATGGGGACTTGTGCCAGATATGGCGGGGTTAGTCTCATTAAGGCAAATTATGCCTAAGGATCAAGCCATGTTACTTAGCCTGACGGCAAAAGTGCTGGAGAGTCATGAAGCGCTGGCCTTAGGACTCGTGACACAAGTGAGTGAGACGCCCATGGAAGCGGCGCAACAACTGGCGCGGCAACTGATGCAAACCTCACCGGATGCGGCTGCGGCCATCAAACTTAGTATTAATCGCAGTTGGACTGCTTCTATTCGTAGCCTGCTGTGCCGCGAGTCTATTAGTCAGATTCGGTTATTGTTAGGCAAAAATAGCAAGATAGCGGCGACGCGTCAGTTGAAAGATCCGCAGAAACCCTATCGGGATCGCCAATCGGGTTGGTAATACTATTTTGTCTGAATTAGCTTAAATCGCCGTTTTTACTGCGCGCCGCTCATTCGGGCTGAAAAGCCTTTAATCGCATTTAAGCAATTTTGCCATGCGCTCTCGTTATCTAAATTGAGCGCTAGGGTAGTTTGGCGATAGTTAGGGCTTTCTAAGGTCACCGCGAGTTTTTTGCGATTGTCGGCCGTCTCCAATGAGGCTGGGTGACCGTCTGGCGATTGAATATCTAAAATGGGCAGCGTAAGTTTTGCTAGTTGTTCTGCGAGTGCTTGATTACGCTGTTCGTCCTCACGATAGGGATTAATGACGATCAGCACATCAGGATCGGCAATCTTCTTCTGGCTTAATAGGCTAATCAATAATCCTGCACTTTGGTCGGCGGTGATCAAAATACGTTTTCCCGCATAATCTGCACCGACGGCATCTAACTGCGACATGCTTTTGACGAGAAAATCTTCCTGCTCTTGCAGATGCTTGCTGTTATCTTCGGGCTTGATTTTAGGGCTTGGTTTGTTGGACGGTGAGCTTAATTGCGCGGCGCCAGGCGAGGTCACTTCAGTGGCGGCGGTAGCAAAGTTAGCTGCGGGCATTTCAGTTGGCGGAGTTAAACTTAAGCTGGCCCAACCGGCAGGATTGATATTGCGGCGTACAAACGCCATCAATCCCGGCGCGTCTGCGGTACCATTGGTGGCGGGCAGGATTATCGCCGCACCGAGTTTCTTTTTACCTTCCCATGGTCGCACTAACAAATCGTAGGGCTGATTATCAATCGTGATTTGTTTAATTTCATTTGTGGGTAGATAGCTGTTATTCGACTTTTTGGCACTGATTTCGGCTGGCGCGGATGTTGGCGGAGTTGTTGTCGTGTCTGCCGCGTGGGTAGCGATGGTTGTGATGCCGAGAATGAGGCAAAAGAGGAGTGAAAGAATGCGCGGCATAGAATTGATAACCACCTGTGTAGTCTCATAAATTCATCAGTGTTTGAGTATAACCTGAACAATTACCAAAAAGTGAATTTTCCTCGCCAAAGAATTGCACTTGTCATTTAGTATAAAAAGCCACAGGGCATAAAAAAGCCCAACGCTGAGGCTGGGCTAATTGATTGAAACCTGCTGTTCCGCTTGGGTTTATACGTGGCTGACGAGCACCATACGGATCGCATCGAGTTGTAACTGGCTGGCATCCAAATAAGTGTTTAACTCTTGCATCTGATTACGCAGGTATTCCAATTCTTCCTCACGGATATTGGGGTTCACAGCCTTAAGTGACTCTAAACGATCAAGCTCTGCGCTCAGTTGCTGAGTCATTTTCTCTCTGGCTTGGGCGACCATTTCATCGACAACCACTTGAGCATATTCTTCACCCTTAGCAAATAACGGATGCAAAATAGGCTGAGATGCCGTGACTAACTTGCCGCCAATGTGACGATTCACCGCGCTTAATTGCTTATCGAAACTGGCGTAATCCACTTTTGCCGATAGGTCGTTACCGTTTTTATCCAGCAGCACGCGAATGGGGGTAGGCGGTAAATAACGGTACAGCTGGCTCGACTTAGGTGCTGAAGCATCGGCCATGTAGATGAGTTCTAAGAATAAGGTACCTGCTGGCAGGGCTTTATTCTTCAGAATTGCGACGCTGGTGGTGCCAGTTTCTGAACCTGTGATCAGATCTAGCCCCGTTTGCACCAGTGGATGCTCTTGGGTGATCAGCGCAATATCATCGCGAGATAACGCTGTGTCACGGTCGAAGGTCACAGTCACGCCATCTTCTGGCAAGCCAGGGTAGGTTGGGAACATCATGTGTTCGCTTGGACGCAGAATGATCGAGTTTTCACCCTTATCTTCTTGATCGACACCGATAATATCCCACAGACGGATCACTGAACCGATCAAATGGGTATCACCATCATTCTGGGCGAGGCGCTGGACGATAGCCATTGCCTTCTCGCCGCCGTGTGAGTTGATTTCCAGCAGCTTGTCGCGGCCTTGCTCCATGGCGTGCTTGAGTTCTTTATAACGGCTCTGGGTGTGATTGAGCAGGTTTGTCAGCTCATCGCTGTCATCACCCACAAGCACGTTTAGCAGATCTTCGGCAAATTCACTGTAAAGCACATGACCACTCGGACAAGTGAGTTCAAAGGCGTTCAGCCCTTGGTGATACCACTGCATCAAACGTTCTTGGGCGGTATCTTCAAGGTATGGCAAGTGAATTTGGATATCATTTTTCTGGCCGATACGGTCTAAACGACCGATTCGCTGTTCCAATAGATCGGGGTTTAGCGGCAGATCGAACAGCACTAAGTGGCTGGCAAACTGGAAGTTACGGCCTTCAGAGCCAATTTCAGAACAGATCAGCGCCTGTGCGCCGCCTTCCTCTTGGGCAAAGTAAGCGCCGGCTTTATCGCGCTCGATAATCGACATGCCTTCGTGGAATACCGTTGCTTGAATCCCTTCGCGGGTACGCAGGGCTTCTTCTAGGCTAAGGGCCGTTTCCGCTTGGCTGGCGATGATCAGCACTTTTTTGCTGCGGTGGGATTTTAAGAACTCGATTAACCAATCCACACGGGGATCGAACTTCCACCAACTGGCGCTGTTATCTTCAAATTCTTGATACAGTTTTTCAGGGCTCAGGGCTTGCGCCGCTTTGGCCTCTAATGACTTGTGTCCGCCCATCATGCCGCTGACGCGTGCGGCTGTTTGATATTGATCTGGCATGGCGTGTGGGTAAGCGTTAAAGAAACGCTTTGGAAAGCCTTTTACTGAGGCGCGGCTGTTACGGTATAACACGCGGCCAGTACCGTGACGGTCAAGTAATTCTTGCAGTAATTCGCTACGGGCGGCCTGTTGTACTTCGGCATCAATACCGTCGGCTTGGATTAAACGAATACTTGGGCTGATATCTTTCTCGCTCAGTAATTCGGTCAAGCTGTTGATGGCGGCATCGGGTAATTTAGCGTTACCAGCCAAGGCTTCGGCGGCAATGGCGACGTCTTTATAACTGTCTTCTTCAGCTAAGAAAGCATCGTAATCGTAGAAACGATCCGGATCGAGCAGACGCAAACGGGCGAAGTGACTCTCATGGCCGAGTTGATCGGGTGTTGCGGTTAACAGCAAAACGCCTGGGATGACTTCGCTTAATGCTTCAACCACTTGATAGGCGCGGCTTGGCGCTTCTTCGGTCCATTCTAAGTGGTGCGCTTCGTCAACGACTAACAGATCCCAATCGGCATCTAGGGCTTGATCAAGACGTTTTTTCTTACGCAGTAATTCGAGTGAACAAATCACTAACTGTTCTGTGTAGAAAGGATTGTCGTGATCGGCATAGGCTTCTACACAACGGTCTTCATCGAATACCGAAAAGCGCAGATTAAAGCGGCGCAGCATTTCCACTAACCACTGATGGCGCAGAGTATCGGGCACGATAATCAGAATGCGTTCGGCGCGGCCAGTAAGCAGTTGTTGGTGAATAATCAGACCCGCTTCAATAGTTTTACCTAAACCCACTTCGTCGGCTAACAGTACACGCGGTGCATAGCGACGGCCGACTTCATGGGCAATCCACATTTGATGCGGAATAAGTCCAACACGTGGACCTTGCAGACCCAGCAAATCCGATGAGGCCAGTTTGTGGCGCAACATTTGGCATTGATAACGCACACCAAAACGGTCGAGGCGATCGATTTGGCCAGCAAATAAACGGTCTTGGGGTTTGTTGAAACGAATATTGTGGTTCAGCAGGGTTTCACGCAGTGTCGCTTGCTCGCCTGTCTCACTGTGAATGCCGTGATAGATCACTATCCCGTCTTTCTCGGTCAATTCACTGACCGCAAGGCTCCAGCCTTCATGGCTTTCAACCGAATCGCCGGGATTGTATATAACGCGTGTCAGAGGGGCTTCTGCTCGGGAGAACATGCGGTTCTCACCCGTGGCAGGGAATAATACAGTGACCATACGGCCTTCTACTTGAACCACAGTTCCTAAACCAAGCTCTGACTCGGTATCACTTATCCAACGTTGACCTAAGGCGAACGGCATCTTAAATTCTCATTTCTAGGCGGACTCTAACAAAGGGCGCGTATGTTATACCAATACTCGTGATATTTAAATCGCCCTCTCACCCGTTAGAGCCTAATTCCCAGAGTGCTAGATTACAAATTGTACAAGCGACAAAATTGTCGTGGCAGTACATGAAACTGTCACGCTAATGTCACATCCGCGGTTATACACTGCTTCGAGTCTGTAAGGTAAACAATGGTTGCTGTATTGTTATCTTGTGAGTTTGGTGCCAATATCAACTTAAGGTTTAAGTGCGAGTAAAGTGCTATCAACTTGAACCTTATGATCATTCTTTGCCATATGCTTAGCCAGTAATAGGAGCCGTGTAACTTTTATTGAGACTCAAAAGTGTGTTTAAACTTTAATGAAGCACTCTGGAGGCGCCATGGAACAAGACGACAGAAAGTTGTTTGTACTGGATACCAATGTGTTACTACATGAACCTTTGGCGATCTATTCGTTTAAAGAGCACGATGTGGTCATTCCGATGACAGTGCTAGAAGAGTTGGACCAGATTAAAGATCGAAAGAGTGATGTGAGTCGTGATGCTCGGGTTGCTATCAGGGCATTGGAAGATACCCTAGGCGGTGAAACTACTCCTGAGCAGATTATCAATGGCGTCCCTTTACCCAGCCGAGAGGGTCATGCCGATGCCGTCGGTTCGCTCTCAATTTTCCCTGATCACCTTGTCGATTTTACCTTAGGCGCACTGCCAGGAGATGGAAACGACAATCGCATTATCAATACCGCGCTACATCTACAAAACCTACATCATCCCCGTACCGTTGTCTTAGTCACCAAAGATATCAATATGCGCCTTAAAGCCAAAGGTGCGGGTATTCAATTGGTTGAAGATTATCGAACTGACCAGTTGATCGATGATATCCGCTTCCTCAGTAAAGGCTTTTACCAGTTTGAAGGTAATTTTTGGGAGCACTTGAACAAGGTCTCCACCGAGCGCCACGGTAGACATACAGTGCATGAAGTACCGCTCAAAGACCTCGAAAATGATAATTTCTATATCAACCAATATCTTATCGACACAGAGTCTGATTTTTGCGGTCGTGTTATCGAGCGCACAGGCACCCATTTACACATTTTAGATTTAGGCCGTGAGCGGGTGAAAAACCTCGAAGCATGGGGTGTTAAACCTAAAAACGTCTATCAAGGCATGGCATTGCAGGCGCTGCTCGATCCCGATATAGATCTGGTGATCTTAACTGGCCCTGCGGGTTGCGGTAAAACCTTGCTGGCCATGGCGGCGGCGTTGGAACTGGTGGTCGAGCGTAATCGCTACGACAAAGTGATTGTCACCCGTAACACCCCAGAAATCGCCGAATCTATCGGCTTCTTGCCCGGCACGGAAGAGGAGAAGATGATGCCGTGGCTGGCCGCGATTACCGATACGCTCGAAGTACTGCATAAGAATGATGTGAATCCCACGGGCAGCATGAACTACATCATGGAGAAGGCTAACATTCAGTTTAAGTCGATAAACTTTATGCGCGGGCGGTCGATCCAAAACTCCATAGTGTTATTAGATGAATGCCAAAACCTCACTGCTTCGCAGATCAAAACCATGATCACCCGTATGGGCGAAGGCACAAAACTGATTTGTTGCGGTAACTTAGCGCAAATCGACTCTAATTACTTAACTGCTGTTACCTCAGGTTTAACCTATATTGTCGAACGTTTTAAAGACTTTGAAGGCAGTGCCAACGTGTATCTGAATGGCGTGGTGCGTTCACGCTTAGCGGAATACGCCGAAGAGCATCTGTAAAGCAGGTCAGTTTAATTTTGGGTAATGACTAAGGCCTCTGATATGGAGGCCTTAATTTTATGGAGTAGTAGATTTTTAATCGACTTATCAGTGGTATGAGTAGGCTTTATCTAACAATTATTTTATGTGATTGGCAGTTCCTTCCTGCTACTATATGGAGCTCATAGTTTTTGCCGCCGTAGGCTGAAATTAAGCGCTGCAATCAAGGGTAGTGGATGAAATCGAGTGAGCCGGATCTCCAACTAAAATCGCCGATCCAGAAGAACTACAACCGTGCCGTTTTTTATACGTACATCGGCGTTATCGTCATGTCTTTGTTGACCGCATGGATGTTTTTTGACCGCCAAAAAGCACAGCAGATGGAGCAGCGTGAAGAGCAGGTTCAGCGCCATGTATTGCAAATCGATCTGCTACTTGAGTCGAGCATTAGAGCGGTAAAAAGCTTACGCAACGTTGCTGTGGATCATTTACGTTTGGGCGAACTCGTGCGTAAAGAACGCTTACCCCAATACGGTAAATTCAACGAAAGCGGCCAGTATTTTACCTTAGAACCTAGCTACGCCCAGAGCGGTGAGCCTTTTACCAACATGGGTAGGATTACTGGTGCGGGTTCCCTCGACGGCCGCGACGACAAGTTCTATCAAGAGCTTGAGATGTTGTTTGAGCTGTCACTGTCATTCCCCGTCGCCAAAGAAGCCGCCCCGAAAGCCTCGGCGATTTATTACCTGTCGAAACGTAGGATCATGTCCTACTTCCCTTGGTCGAATGACGATCAACGTTTTAGGGACGAATTACTCAACAAGAAACAGTTCCAATACGCCACCCCAGCAATGAATCCGCAGCGCAGTGTATTTTGGAGTGAAGCCTATGTTGATTCCACGGGCAAAGGCTTATTGACCACTTTAGGTGTGCCCATTTATTTGGATGATGAGTTCATTGGCTCAATCAACTTAGACATGACGCTTGCCTCGTTAGCGCGGCAAATTCGGGTTTACTTTAAGATGCCGGGCACAGTGATTTTGCTCGACCAACAGAACAATATTTTATCCCACAGCGATTTTGATAGCTCAGATATCAATCGGGTCTATCACATCAGCCAACGTATTCCCTCTGAGCTGCATTCTTTACCTGAGTCGGAATTGTTCGATGCCCACGACGGCATCATTCGTAACGGCTATTACATCCACTCGGTTGCCCTGCATAACGCGCCTTGGCGTTTACTGTATTTACAGGATGAAGACGACCTATTCCAAGACTCGTGGGAAAAACTGCAGCTGACCTTTATTTTAGTGGTTATCGCCCTGTCTGTGTTGGTGACCATAGTGCATTGGCAGACGCGTCGATCTTTTGTGAGCCCTGCCTCGCGACTACTGTCGCACCTTGAGGGCTGCTCGCAAGAGCCGCGTAAGCCACCGGAGAAAATCACCCGCGGCTGGGAACCTTGGTTCTTGCTGGTGAGTCGGATTTTTGAGGAAAACAAACAATATACCCACCATTTAGCGGAGCAGAATAAGCGGCTCGATAAGCTAGTGGCGCGGCGTACTGAACGCTTAAAAGACACCACAGAGCGGCGTGAGCGTGAATATGCGCTGCTGCGATCTTTGCTTGACTCGATCCCAGAAGCCATTGTCTTTAAAGATAAAGAAGGCAACTATTTAGGTTGTAACAAGGCGGCTGAGCGCATGCTGGGTTACACAGAGAGCGAGATGATAGGTTTATCATCTGAGGATCTGACCTCGCCAGAAATGGGCATTCGTATCCGCGCCGAAGACGAACAAGTCTTAAAAGATCGCACGCCGCTGCGCTACCAAGAAAAGGTCGAGCTTGCGGGCAAACCTGTGCTGCTCGATACCCTCAAACTGCCTTTCTACAATCGCCGCGGCGAACTGCAGGGATTGATTGCCGTGTGGCGTGATGTGACGCGGGAATACGAATCCGCCGAACAATTACGCCTGTCCGAAGAGCGTTATCACTTAGCTATGGATGCGGTGGAAGATGGCCTGTGGGACTGGTATTTAGACTCTGAACAGATCATTTGTAACCCAGCCTATTATTCTATGCTGGGTTATAAAACCAATGAATTCCCAGCTTTAGTATCGACGATTGATGAATTATCCCACCCCGACGATCGTATTCGCGTCGAGGAATACCGTGCTCAGTATCTTGCTGATCCCGTCGGTGCTTTCGAAATTGAATTCCGTATGTTAGGTAAAAATGGCGGCTATCACTGGGTGTTATCCCGTGGCCGTGTGGTGGAGTTCACCGCCGAAGGTCAGCCCAAACGTATGCTTGGTACCCATAAGGATATTACCCGCCATAAGAGTAACGAAGTGGCGTTGCTTGAAGCCAAGCAAGACGCCGAACTCGCTAACCTCTACAAGAGTGAATTCTTGGCCAACATGAGCCATGAGATCCGCACACCGATGAATGCCATTATCGGTATGTTGCAGTTGGCACAGCGCACTTCGTTAACGGCGCAGCAGAAAGATTACCTCGAAAAAGCCGGTTTCTCGGCGCAATCGCTGCTGAGGATCATCAACGATATTCTCGACTTCTCTAAAATTGAGGCGGGTAAGTTGGAGCTTGAGCGGGTGCCGTTCCCGCTGGATAAAGTGCTCGATCACGCTCTGGATCTCAATGCGCTCAAGGCACAAGAACAAGGCGTCGAATTACTCTTATATGCCCCCGTGACGGCGGGACTCATTCTTAAGGGCGATCCGCTGCGCTTAGGCCAAGTGCTGATTAACTTGCTATCGAATGCGGTGAAATTTACCCAATCTGGCGAGATTGAGCTCGGCTGTGAAGATGTCGGCGAGCGGGATCATCGGATTACCTTGAAGTTCTGGGTGCGCGATACGGGTATCGGCATAGGTAAAGATCAACAGGATAAGCTGTTTGATGCCTTCGCCCAAGCCGACGGTTCGACCACTCGTAAATACGGTGGCACTGGCTTAGGTTTGTCGATCAGTAAGCATCTGGTGTCTATGATGGGCGGCAAGATGCAAGTGCAGAGTGAGCTTGGGGTCGGTAGTACTTTTAGCTTTACCATCAGTTTTGAAATTGCCGAAGCCGCTAAGATTGAGCCTTTGGTCGTGCCGGAAAAACTCAATAGTCTACGCACCTTAGTCGTTGACGATAACCCGACGGCACTGCAAATCTATTCGACCTTGATGCGAGATTTCCACTTCGACGTCGATACTGCCGCCAGCGGCGCAGAAGCGCTTTATAAACTGTCGCGGGCACCAATCGATCTGTTATTGCTCGACTGGATGATGCCAGAAATGGACGGTAGCGATGTGGTCAGCGCCATAGATACTATGGTTGCCGAAGGCCGCTTAGCGAAACGGCCTGTGATTATCATGATGACGGCCTATGCGGCAGAGCCCTTGCAGCATGAAGTCGATAGTGCCAATGTGTTTGCCGTACTGCAAAAACCGTTTAAGGCATCGAGTCTGTTCGATGAGATCATTGCCGCCTTTGCCGATGAACCGAGATTGAATGTGGTTCAGCCTATGGTTGAAGTTCAAGTTGAGGAAGGGGAGCACACAGGTTTAGTGCTGCTGGTGGAGGATAACTTTATCAACCAGCAAGTGGCCACTGAGCTCCTTAAGAGCGCTGGCTACGAAGTGGTGCTGGCCGACAATGGTCAAGTGGCGCTGGATACCATCGACTCGCGGCCGTTTGATGCCGTGTTGATGGATATTCAAATGCCAGTGATGGACGGGTTAACGGCCGCAAGGGCATTGCGTGAGCGTTTTAGTGCCGATGAACTGCCTATCATTGCCATGACAGCCCATGCCATGTCGGGCGACAGGGAAAAGAGTTTAGCAGCAGGGATGAATGCCCACATCACTAAACCCATAGTGCTCAACGAATTATTTGAAACATTAAATCACTGGATCAAACACAAGAACCAGCATCAGAATCGTTAATTTATTTGCTCGGGGCCAGTGATGGCCTCGCATTATTTACTTTAAATCAATCGCTTGAGATAAGCAGTTATCAAAGATGCCAATGACTTATAAGGTAAATAACGCAGCCAGCCGAATCAGGAGGAAAGATGAAACCCCAAAGTGTAGCCTTAGCCTTATTTATAACGCTGTTAGGATTTTCCACCGTTACGGTCGCGGCAGCGGCGCCTAGCGCCAAGATCATTAAGCAGGGCCAAGAGGCGAAAGGGTTTCTTAATCTCTATTACGAGGAGTCTGAGGGAGAGTTATATCTTGAGGTCAATCGTTTAAATCAACCTTTTATCTTAGTTACTAGCCTGCCACAGGGCGTAGGCTCAAACGACATTGGTCTCGATCGCGGCCAACTGGGTCAGACCCGTATGGTGCAGTTTGAGCGCCAAGGTCCCTATGTTTTACTCAAGCAACTCAATACTCAATATCGTGCGAATACCTCTGATGCCGCCGAGCAAAGAGCGGTTGAAGAAGCCTTTGCCGATTCTGTGTTATGGCAAGGCAAAGTGATTGAGGGCAAGCCAGATTTGGTAGCGATCAACGATCTGGTGCTCAATGATTTACACGGCGTGTCTTCCGTATTGCAACAAACAGAGCAGGGCAATTATCAGCTCGATTTGAGCCGTTCTGTCATCTTACCCAAAGGGATTAAATCCTTTGAGAAAAACGCCGATGTGGATGTGCAACTGACGTTCAAAGGCGATGTTGCTGGCGCGCAGGTCGCACAGGTAACACCCGATGGCACCTTAATGTCGGTGCGGATGCGTTATTCCTTTGTTGAGCTGCCTGATACCGACTATCAGCCGCGGGCTTATCATCCTATGAGTGGTTATTTGTCCGATGAGTATCGCGATTATGCCACGCCCTTTAACCAACCTTTAGTGCAGCGTTTTATCCTACGTCACCGTTTACAGAAAGTGCATCCAGGCCCTGCGCCAAGCGAAGTCGTTAAACCTATTACTTATTATCTCGATTCTGGCGTGCCAGAACCTATACGGTCGGCGTTGCTCGATGGCGCGCGCTGGTGGGAGACGGCTTTTACTCGCGCCGGATTTATCAACGGCTTTAAAGTTGAGTTATTACCGGCAGATGCCGATCCGCAGGATATTCGCTACAACATGATCCAATGGGTGCACAGGGCGACGCGGGGTTGGTCCTATGGCGCCGCGCTGACCGATCCACGCACCGGTGAAATCATTAAGGGTCAAGTCACGCTCGGCAGTTTGCGTGTGCGTCAGGATTACTTGATTGCCAAAGGCTTAACCGCAGGCTGGCAGGATAGAGTGGCGGCCGAGAAAGCGGCGACAGCCTTGTCGCTGGCGCGTATTCGCCAACTGGCTGCCCATGAAGTCGGCCATACCTTAGGGCTAGATCATAACTTTGCCGCTTCGACCAATCAGGATGCCTCTGTGATGGATTATCCCCATCCGAAAATCCAGCTAAAGGGTAATGATATTGATATTTCAGCACCTTACACTACAGGTGTTGGTCCTTGGGATGATTTTACTATTGCCTATGGTTATAGCGATCAAGGTGATGCCCGTACCCAACAAGCACTGCAAGTCGACTTGCTGGCCGATGTAGCCAAACGTGGCTTACGTTATATCGGTGAGGCCGATTCCCGCCAAAAGGATGCGAGTCAGGCCTATGCCAGTTTGTGGGATAGTGGTGACGATCCGATCGATCAGCTGGGTAAGTTAAATAAAATTCGCACTAAGGCGATTGCGGATTTCTCCAGTGCGGCCTTGTTACCCAATGAGCCACTGGGCGAGCTAGCCGATGCCTTTGCACCAATTTATTTGCTGACGCGTTATCAAATCGATGCGGTCGCTAAGTTTATTGGCGGCACTGACTATAACTATCAATCTATTGGTGAAGGCAGCCGCTGGAGCTATATTGCGCCGCAGTTGCAGTTAACGGGCTTAGACGCGCTACTTAACACACTCGATGCGGCGAGTTTAACTGTGCCGCAAACCTTGCTCGACAGTTTAGTGCCAAAGGCGGGGAATTATCATGTCACGCGGGAATCCTTCGATTCAGGTCTAGGTGCTATTAACGATCCTCTTGGTATGGCTGAAGTGTTTAGCCGTCATACCGTGAGCTTGCTATTGATGCCTAAACGCTTGAATCGTGTCAGCCAAGCATCCATGGCCGATAGCGAGCAGTTATCGGTGACGACATTATTGGATAAGTTATTCGCGGCGACCTTGTATCAAGAGGACAAGCTCGCGCTGGTCGAAGGCGTATGGATGCGAGTGAACGCTGTGGTGATTGATGAAGTGCTGGCAACGCTGCACGATCCTCAAACCTCACCAGAAGTGAGGGCTGCGATTAACGATCGCGCTCAGTTTGTCATTAAGCAATTGAAAGCGAAGTCGAATCGAGCGAATGTGAGTCTTGCGGCGCACTATACTTGGTTGCAACAGGGTCTTACTGCGGGTTTGACCGATGCTAAGGTTAAGCTTATTCCTAAGCCGTTAACCTTACCGCCGGGATCACCGATTTAATCCGATGAACATAGGCGCCATTAGGCGCCTATTTCTTTTGGATTTTTCGGATAAAAGTGATCGGCTTTACGCTCTAGATGAGTAAAGCGGCGGGTGTTTTTGTAGGGCAGTTTCATAAAGCCCGATACGCCGTGACCTTGGATTTTTCCGACATGATGCAAGATGCGATCGAGGCTCGCGCGAAACGCCGCTTGCTTACGCGGATTGAGCAGTTTCAAGTAACTGTGAATTTTTAAGTGATTCGGCAGCGCCTCAAAAATGATGCAGCCTGTGTGGTGAATTTGGTTGATGCGGGCTAATTCTTCCATGATTTCATGGGGTAATTCGAGGTTCTCATCGGGATCTTTACCGTCTTCAAAATAAGAATGTAAGCGCGACTTATCTTCTAAGGTGGGTACGTCACCGACTTCGAAGGGCAACTGCAGTGCGGCACTGGCGACAAAAGGCTCGCTGGTGTCAGCTCGTTCGATATGCAGTGTGTCTTTGGCGTTAAAGAAGCAGGCTTTAAACACCCCTATACGTTTAATTCCCCGTGCTAAGTCCACCATATTGTTGACCGCTATGATCAAGGCACTTTTTTGTTTTGCATCGTAAATAGCAAGATTGGAGTCGATAAACACGCCGGTTTCCTGCCAATGAATAGCCAGACCACCCACGATCGGATATTGCGCTAAACGACCCACTGCGGCGATAAAGCCTTTTTCGGTATCGCCCATGCCCGCGAGGAAGTTGCGGTAATATTTTTCGAGCTGAATATCATCCATCTTAGCGATGGGATCTTGGGCGTTGTGTTCCTTTAAAAAGGATTTGCGCGAACTGTAGCTGACGGTTTCAACATCTTTGTCGCGGGATTGTACCCAAACAGGAATTTCACCCTGTAAATCAGCTTTGGGCAGTTCAGGTAAATGTAATCTGTGGCTGTGGCGCATACTTTTTAAAAAGTAATCGCCAGCAATGTTGCGCTGCTGCGGATCAGTGCTTAGCATGCCTTCTAAGGTACGGGCTAATTCTATCGGTAAGCCAATGCTGGTGGGCGAGATCACCTGTGCACCGAAGCGGCTTGCTTGCCCAGAGGCGAGGGCATACAGAGTCGCGGCAACTCCTTGCTCGTCAAAGCGCGGGCTGGAGAGTGCTCCATTGAGTTGCTCTTCGCCGATAAAGTACACATCACCCATGCGGGCGTTGGTATGTTGTTGATCGCTCGACATTAACGCCATCACATTGTCTTCGACAGGCTTGTTATATTCATCCCGCTGCGCAAATACCGCTGAGCCCCAATCGATTAACGATAAGTGTTGTTGTTCAATATCGTAAACCAGATTAGAAGGTTTGATATCGCCGTGCACTAAAGGCTTGCCCGTGCGCAGGTAATACAAGATATCGGCGAGTTGGCGGGCGATGCTCATGACCATAGCGGTAGGTAAGGCGCCCATGCGGCGGCAAAGTTGGTCGAGATCTTCCCCTTTTGCCCGTTCCATCACGAGTATTCCCTGCTTACCTACTCGCTCAAATTTGATCGCCCCTGGCACATTAGGGTGCTTGAGTAAGGAGAGCATAAAGGCTTCTTCTTCGAGCCGATCTTGAATATGTTGCGGCAAATTAATCCGTGAAAACTTAAACACATGGGCATCGCCAGCTTGATTGATACCCGCAAACACGAAACCGTAGGCGCCTTTGCCGACCAATTCGATATCGGTATAACCTAATTTGCTCAGCTGTTGTTTACAGAGGCGGATCCACGCCTTGTGTTTACGGGCATCATTGGCTTTGAGCAAGTAAATGGATTGCTCTTCAGAAATATAAAAATGCTGCAGCTGAGGTGTTTGCAAATTGTGCTCCTTGTTTTGTTCATTTAACCAGTAAGCGGGGGAGATAATCAAATAGCGGGTGGCTTTATTTTAGTATTTTGAATGGCATTGATGTTCAGCGTCAGGCGCGGCTTACCTATACGATCATTTCGTCACTGACTTTGACTTACATCAAATTAAATCCTCGCGACTATAGGTAATCTTTGGGACATTAGATGGAATCAATTTTTGTTAATTAACCCACAGACAAAGTGCAGCTAAGGAGGGCGTATGCCCACCCAATATAAGGCCTTGTTGATCGAACTTTTGGAATATCCGCGTAAGCGTATTTTACAGTCAATGGAAGTGACCCATTGCCCGCATGCGGTATTTTTTAATGATAGAGACGAGCAATGTTTAACGTGTCATCAGGGCATGGAATGTATCTGGATGAACCAGAATGACGAGCTGGTGGCTGTGAACGAAAAATCGATTGCCGAGTTAAAACAGCAGTTGTTGATCGCCGTGGACTTTATCGACTCATCTTTAAGCCCACATCATTTATCACGCCGTCAATGCCAATGCGATAACTGTGTTTGGCTGCGTAAAGTGCAAGCCACGTTAGATCAGTAAGTTAGTCTTTACATTGCTGAGTTTGCCGAATGGCAGGAGGCTTTGCATCCACTTTAAAATGTCATTAGAGTAAGGACAACATTAGCGAATAGAGATAAACCCATGGAACCCGGTTTTTGGCATGAAAAGTGGCAGCAGCAACAGATAGGTTTTCATCAGCAAGACATCAATCCTTTCCTCGTTAAGTATTGGCAGCAGCTTGCATTACCCGCAGATACTAAGGTTTTTGTGCCCTTATGTGGAAAGTCGCTAGACATGTGTTTCCTCGCAGAACAGGGGCATCAGGTCATAGGTTGTGAGTTAAATGAATTGGCAGTGCAGCAATTTTTTAGCGATAACCAACTCGAGATGACGCAAACTGCCGTGGGTGAACACCAGCATTATCAAACTGAACAGATCAGCTTGTATCAAGGCGATATTTTCACCCTACCTAAGACTATCACCCAAGCGGTGACGGCTTTTTACGATCGCGCGGCTTTGATCGCATGGCCAGAAAGTATGCGTGCACAATATGCCAAGCAGTTAGCGAGCTTATTACCTAGCGGCAGTGTCGGTTTATTAGTGACTTTAGATTATCCGCAAGAATCCCTTATCGGCCCGCCTTTTGCTGTATCCCCTACTTGGGTAGATCAGCATCTGAGTGAGGATTTTGATATTGAAGTATTAGCGTCGCAAGATGTGTTGGCCGACAATCCACGTTTTATTAAGAAAGCAGTGCCTTGGCTTAATGAAGCGGCTTATTTGTTGAAACGTAAGTAGGCTTGACTCGGAAGTTGGATCTGTAACCCCATTGAATTATTCGCGGCTTTCGAGCTTGGAGTTCAGTGGGGCTTGTCATTAAAACATCATATCTAAAGTCTAAACTGGCAAGATTATTTAAGACGAAGTGGCGGATAGAAGGCTTTGTTGTCGCGGGACTTTTTTGGATTGAGTTTGCTTGAGCTGGATTAAGTTTGCTTGAGTCAGCGTGTATTTAACTTGTCTGAAGTTTGTTGGTGAGTGAGTTACCCTTTACCACGCTATTCGTGATGAATTCTATGCGACTTCGTAATAATTAGGCTCAAGCTCTAGTTGATTCTGAATGATCTGCACTGCCATTCTGGCGCATTTACCACATTGATCGGCAACACCTAAGCGCTTTTTTACGTCAGCAAGCGAGCTATCGCCCTGGCTTACTGCATTTTTAATTTGCGTATCAGTGATCGCATGGCAAAGACAAACGTACATATATTAGTCTCCAATCGAATTGCGCTAATTCTAAATGAAAACGCTTATCAAATGCAATCATGTTTTTTTGGGTGATTTTCATACTTTAATGCTTTTGTTACATGGCGCACGTTTTATCGTCTATGCTAGGTGTGTTTTAGCACTAAAAAGCTAGGCAGTTTTAGAAGTAGGTTTAGGAATACAGAGTCAGGGTGATGATGCCTCACGGATGGATAACTCATGGATGAATAACGAAGAATTAATCAAAGATCCATAAGGTTTCATGAGAACTAATCTACCAGTTACACAGCGAGAATATGATTATCCAGCGGATTGGATTTTATTGTCGACTACGGATACTCAAAGTCATATCACTTACGCCAATCAATCTTTCTGTACCGTTGCCGGTTACGACCTCGATGCCATGCTAGGCAAGCCTCACAACATGGTGCGTCATCCAGATATGCCTCCGCAAGCGTTTGAAGATCTGTGGCGATGTATCAAAAAAGGCGAGCCTTGGAAAGGGATAGTGAAAAACCGCTGCGCCAATGGCGATCACTATTGGGTCGATGCCTATGTCTCACCGATTTCAGTTAATGGCAAAGTCGTCGAGTTTCAATCTGTACGCACTAAACCCACACGCGATCAGGTTAAGCGTGCAGAAATAGCCTATGCGGAGTTGAACAAAAAGGGCAGCGTCAGTGCGTTAAAACGTACCTTGGATATGCCAGTTAAATTGCTGTTACTCGCATTGGTTGCCATGCTACCTATGCTTTACCTTGCTCTGCAAATTGGCTTAATGGGCTTTATTGCCCTAGCGATAAGTGTCCTAGTATTGCTGGTGGGCGGTAATCTGGTGCTGAATCGCTATTACGCGATAGTGGCTAAGGCAAAGCATATCTACGATAATCCGCTGATGGCTCATATCTATAGTGGTAACTGTGACGATCTTGGCGCGATTGATTTAGCACTGCAAATGCAGAATTCAGAGCTTAAGTCGATTCTTGGGCGTGCATCGGATTCCTGTTATAACGTGTCAGAACAGGCCAAAATATCTGCCGCTAAGGGCAAACAAATCCAGAGTACCAGTCAGGCTCAACTATCTGAAATAGAACAAGTTGCTACAGCTATGCAGGAAATGACCGCCACATTAGGCGATATGTCCTCCAATTGTGCCGATGCGGCGAGTGCCACGCAAATGGCATCCGCTGAAACCATCAATGGTGATAAAACGGTGTCGAGTACTATTCGCTCGATTCAAGCTATGGCGGAGCAACTGCAACAAACGTCAAAGGTCATTACTGAGTTAGAAGCCCACAGTAAAGATATTGGCACAGTGCTCGATGTGATTCAGAGTATTGCGGGTCAGACGAATTTGCTGGCATTGAATGCGGCAATTGAAGCGGCTCGAGCGGGTGAGCAAGGTCGTGGCTTCGCTGTCGTTGCCGATGAAGTACGGGCGCTGGCACAGCGTACTCACGATGCCACCAAAGAAATCCACAGTATGATTAATCTGTTGCAGCAGGGGACGAATAAAGCTGTTATCAGTATGCAGCAAGGAGTGGTTGCCGCTTCTGAATGTATTTCAACGGCGGATTTAGCAGGTACGGCATTACGTACGATTCGTGAGGCCATTTCGACTATTACCGATATGACGCACCATATTGCCAGCGCGGTTGAAGAGCAATCGAGTGTGGCAAATGAGATGAATCGCAGCGTGGTGAATGTGTCACAATTTACCCATTCTAGCCATCAACTCGGCAGTGAAATGGTCGGCTTGAATGACGAAGTGACTCGCGAGATGGATTCTCACTCGGTATTAGTCGAGCAATTCTTAAAGCGCAGCTTTAGGATTTAACTGACTAAAATTTAAGATAAAAAAGGCAATAGTCTGACTATTGCCTTTTCTTTTACTGATTTCTAACTCAATTTCTTATCTTTGATCTAATAACCTTTACTAAAGTCGACTCGATTCTGCAGTGGCTCACCCATGATGTAGCGGCGATAGTTTTGGCTAAAGATATCGACGATTTGTGCAGGATGGCTTGGCGCCGAAATATGCGGCGTGATCACGACATTTTCCCGTTCCCAAATAGGATGGCTATTGGGCAAAGGTTCCTGAGCAAATACATCGAGGATCGCTTGCTGACTAGGATTAGCGATAAGTTGGATATTGAGTGCATCGAGATCGAGTGCATCACCGCGGCCAACATTAAACAGCACTGCATCAGTTTTTAACATGGCTAACATGTCAGCATTGAGAAGATTGTACGTTGCAGGAGTGCTTGGCAGTAGATTTGCAACCACATCGGCCTGTGTCAACACTTGGCCTAAATTGGCCATCGCTTCTATGGCATCAAAACCTTCAACGGTATTACCACTTCGATTGATCCCTGTGACATGCATGCCAAAGTGCTTTGCCGTCTTCGCGAGATGCTGGGCAATTGAGCCTGTACCGAGTAAGAGTAATCGCATTCCCTGTAGGCTTGAATGGCGCTGCTGGGGTTGAATCAGCCACTGTTTTTGTCCTTGTTGCTGGCGATAAAAATGATGGTCGCGGATATGCGCGAGTAAATAGCTGAATAAATACTCGCTCATCAGCGGGCCGAAAATGCCTTTAATATTGGTGAGTTGATAGTCTTTTCTGCCCCTTGGGCTTATCAGGGCATCTATGCCAGCAAAGCTTGATTGTAGCCATTGCAGATTTTTAGCATGGGGCAATAGGGGGGCGGCGAGTTTCGGTTCGGCTAACCAAATATCTGCATCAATTATGCCCGCTGGATTATCATCGAGTATCTCTAAATCAGGGAGTTTCTGCGCCTCAATCAAATCGCGGTACTGTTGATTTGCCTTTGTTAGCAAGAGTAACTTGTGCCCCATGGCGTCTCCCTTTATGCTTGGTTATTGTTATTTTTCAATACGCTGTCGCGGCCACTCAGATGGATTGCGCTGCATCTTTTTAGGTTAAGTCTATGTTTGATCAATTAGTCGCCATTATTGCCCAGTTAGGTAATATGCTTCGCCCTTGGGCTTTCGATATTGCTACCGCTATGGTGGTGTGTCTTATTTTGGTTTTTTCAGCGGATGTAAATCGTATCTTAAGGCGTCATTTGTTGGGGCATTCTTTTGTGCTGCGGACATTTGTTTTTATTATTGTGAATGCCTTTGGCTATGGCCTATTGATCGTGAAAGCCACGCCTTGGGTGGCAAGACACATAGTGGCTATGCCATCCCATTGGATGTTTCTGTTAATTGTGGCCATGTTTATTTTTATCGGTTATTGGGCTCAGCGAAATAGCCAAGCTTAATATCGTTATTATTTTTGCCGTTACTCAAAGTAGCCAGAGTAATTGGCCATTGCCTTTTGAGTTAAGGCTTGCATGGCGCGATCGGGGTAATTGCTGAACACGCCATCGACACCTATCTGCTTAAGCGCATGAATATCATCAATATGATCGACAGTATAAACATAAACCTTGGCACCTCGGTTATGGGCGTCGTCTACTAGCGCTTGGCTGATAAAACTCACATCTAAATGCAATGAATAGGCATTCAGTTCGCTTACCACGGCAGCCCCTTCGAGTGGAATACTGGCAAGCAGTGGTGCGACTAACGCATCCGGCAACACCTGTTTAAGTTCATGCAGATAGGGGTGATTAAAGGAAGAGATCAGTAACTGCTCCTTCGTAAACCCAAGCTGACTCATAGCCTTTGGGTATAAGTCGATTAACGGCGTGACGGTATTAATGCCTTTTAACTCTATATTGACTATGCAGCGCCCCGCAATCAGCTCAAGTACTTGCCATAGCGTCGGAATGGATTCACCTTTCACATTGATGCTTGCTAGATAGTCCGTGCTCACTAAGTGAATGACGCCCGTGCCCGAGCTTTTATTATCGAGCCTTCGGTCGTGGAACACGACTAACTCACCTTCGACATTATGCACATCGAGCTCGACGGCCTGAGCCCCTAATTCTAACGCCTTAGCCATGGCGGCTAAGGTATTTTCGGCCTGATAACCGCTGGCGCCGCGGTGAGCAAAAATAAGCATGTTCTGCGATCCTATTAGCTTCTAATAATGCCTTGTTGCTCGCGATTTTGACCATTCTTAATATGGATTTCCATCTGCGGGTAGGCGAGTTCGAGATTGTTTTCTTTGAGTTTTTTAGTCACTCGTTTATGTAAATCATGGCGCAGTGGCCAGCGTGCCGACATATCTTTCGCATAGGCGCGCACTTCATAATCTTGGGTATGTTTACCAAAGCCGGCAAACCAGACTTCAGGTTCTGGGCTGGCAAGTGCATCTTCACACTCTTGCACCGCTTGATACAGGGTCGCTTCAACTTTGGCTGGGTCTGAATCCCGCGCCACCGACACATAAACAATGACCCGAGTAATAGGATCTGACAAGGACCAGTTGATCAGTTGCTCTGTGATAAAGGCCTTGTTCGGGATGATAATTTCCTTTCTATCCCAATCAATAATGGTGGTCGCCCTAATTTGGATTTTACTGACTGTCCCTGTTAAGTCACGAATTGTCACTGTGTCGCCAATCCGCACGGGTTTCTCAAACAAAATGATCAGACCCGAAATAAAGTTGGCGAAAATTTCTTGTAAACCAAAACCTAAACCGAGCGACAGTGCGGCAATCAGCCATTGCAACTTAGACCATTCCATCCCGAGATTAGAGAAGCCGATTAATAGTCCGAGGAAAACCACCAGATAACGACTGACGGTTGTGATCGCAAAACCCGTTCCGGGCGAGAGATCAAGCCTTTGCAGGATCATTAGCTCAAGTAGGCCGGGTAAATTGGTGGCAATCATTAACGAGAAACCCACCACTATCAGCCCAAACATCAGTGATTTCATGGTAATGGGCAATTGTTGCTCTAAGCCATTCACACTGGTATTGGTCGTCCACAGTGTAATGCCATCGAGGAAAGAAAACAGCGCCGTATGGGTTTGAGTCCACAGACCAATCAAACTGGCTAAAAAGGCCAATAATAAGAGTGAACGCACTAGGCCAAGGGATTGGCTCGAAATGGTTTCGAGATCGACCACGGGTTCTTCGTAGGTATCGAGCCCATCGACGGAAGGGTGATGTGTTTCGCCTTTTTCCCTTTGTGCTAAGCGCTCTGCACGTTTTGCCTTCGCGCGATCGAAGGCGATACGGCGGCGTTCGATTAACATCCATCGTTTGATCAATTGGTATAAGAGCAAGAAACCCAGACCCAGCACGATCGATAATTGCAGTTGTAACAGCATTTGGAAAGCGGTGAAGTAGTAACCCCTAAAGGCTAACACTGCGCTTAAAAGCGGCACAGAAATCAGCAAGGTCCAGAGCATTTTTTGAATGAGTTTTTTGTTTTTACCGTCTTTCTTGGCATCTGAGTTTTTACGGCTGAGGATTAAAATATCTTTGTATAACAAGAATAAAACGATACAGAAAATAATGAATGCGCCGCGGCCTATGCTATTACGCACCAGTGATGTGTCGAGCACTTCGGTAAAGCCCATCAGACCCAATAATGGGCTAGCAATCAGCACAAAGTGTCTGAGCCGTGATTGTCCCGCTTGGATGAGTTTTGAGGGGCGTTTGAAATGGCCCACGAGTACGCCTTTGTCGAGCGTCAGAATAAAGATAAAGCGATATAAGAGATACACTAAACCAATCGCCAGTATGCCCATACCCACTGCTTGCACAAAATTGCGATCGGAATGATAGAAAATCAATCCCGCCATGATCACTGGGAAAGGTTTTATCAACGCATAGCTGATACTGCAGGCGAGCGCTTTGAGAGTGTAAATGAATTTATCTTGGGTCACATTGCCCACATAAGTGGTGTAATGATTTAGCAAGCGATTGAATTTAGGAGTGATCAAGTCTTGTACGACTAAACACAGTACCAGCAATATGATCCACCAAGACCAATAATCGTTTTGTTCATCCCAGGCTTTTCCCAGTTCATCCCACTGTGCTTGTTGCACAAGCCAAACCGTGCTGCGCTCAAGATCCGTAAGCCATAACTTACTGATACTTGCAGCGTTAGGCACCCAGAATAAATGTTCGTTAAGGGTATTTTTGAGGGTGAGATTCTGTTGACTCAGTTGTTGGTAATTGACCTTCAGCTTGCCTAATTCACTTAAGTATTGGTCATAGCTTTGCATCAACTGCGAGATCAAACTCTGTTGCGAGTGTAAGAGCTTAATCTGCTGCTCATTGTATAAGCCGGGTTGTTCTAATTCTTGCTCATTGAGGGCTTGTTGCTGCTCTAAATGGTATCTGTCTAAGCGCGCATCGGCGATCAGCGTTTGCAGTTTTTCGTGATTCGGTGGTTTAGGCAGTGATTGCAACATCTGCAAAAAGCGCTCACCAAAGGCGGAGTTCATTTTGACCCAAGTGATCTGCTCTTGGATGTTTGCCAGTTGTTTAGCTTGGGATTGATATTGGGTTTCTGCCTGTTCCTGCTGTTCGACCACATTATTGATCTGCAAAGTTAACGTTTGCAGCTTTTGGCCGTAAATCTGGTTAGTGTCGGCAATATTACGGGTGATAGGATCGATGACTTTTTCGGTATTAACTAAGTTTTTGGCTAGGGTGGCATCCGTTTGTTGCTGACGTTGTTTATTGATTGCCTTATTGATGGTTTCGATCAAGGCTTCTTGCTGCACCAGTTGTTGGCGGACTAGCTGTAATTGTAATTGCGTCAGTTCAATGCGTTTTTGGCTGCTGGCAAGTTCTGCTTCATCGGTGGCAAGGCTTTGTTCAAAGAAGAGTCGTTGAGTTTGCTGTAACTCTCCCGTAGGGGTATCTAGCGGGGCGAGTTCTGCTTTTTTGTTTTGGGCGACTGTTTGCCTCGCGCTGGCGATAACGGTAGGTAAGTCATTGTGACGTAGTAATAAATCGTTAACTTGTCGGCCAAGGGTGGATTCGCTTTCTTTAAGTTCAGACAAGCGAATATAGGCCATGGAAGCCTGCTGGCTGAGGTCAGTACCTTTTTCTAGTGATAAAGGCTTATAGGCGTCTTTCAGCGCTTGGTTAGTGCGCTTCTTATGTTGCTCAAAATCAATCTGCGCTTGTTGGAAACTGGCTGCGTTGGCGGCGAGTTTTTCTATGTTAATTTTTAGTTCGTTAATTTGTTCATCAATGCTGAGATTTTGTTGCTGATCTTGCTTGTTCATGCCAAGACGTTTGTCCAACTGCAAAGGCGAATTGGCAAGTGCGGAAAATGTGAAAAAAGCAATAATGAACAATAAAATACGTGGCATATAGGCTAAAGACATTTAGGGGCGAAAGACGCTCCATATTAGCCAAATTGCGTTGAGATTGGTATGTTTCAGGCGTTCTTTTTTCGCCGCTGTGATTGGTGCGATTGATGGGTTTCGAAGATGGCGGTCGCGACTATGATAGTGCCACCAATTAGGGTGTTGAGATTGAGCTCTTCACCTAAAATGATCAGCGCTAACATGGCACCATAAAAGGGCTGTAAGCAAGAGACTAGCCCAACCGTTTTGGCGCTGAGTTGCCTCAGTGCGGAAGTAAATAGCGCATGTGGCGCTGCGGTAAAGACGACGCCGAGTAAAATAATTAATCCCCACACTTCTAATGAGATGCTGTTCAGTTCCGTTTGGTGCCACGGCATTAGGAACACGACGGCGACCAAGGTTTGGTAGAACATAGCATGTGGGCCGCTGTACTGGGAAAAGTAGCGTTTGTGCAATAAGTTACGGGCAGTGAACAAGATGGCGGACACTATGCCGATGGCAATGCCCAGCGTAGTGTCGTTACCTAAATTGGCTTCAGGGATCAGTAATATCACCCCTATCAGCACTAACACGCCGCTGATCATATCGTGTAATTTTATCTTATTACCTGTCAGCAACGGCTCGGTAATCACTGTCATCACCGGATAGGTGAAAAACGCAATCATGCCAATGGCGACCGACGATAATTGCATGGCCGCAAAATAAGTCACCCAATGCAGGCTGACGATAACCCCAAGCCCGATTGCGACTAGATAATCTTGTTTGCTTGCCAGCGTTAAACGTTTGCGGCTGAATTTGACTAGCAAACCTAACACAGTGGCTGCGACGATACAGCGTAGAAAGGTGATGTCGAGGGCACTGAGCGGGATTAATTTAGAAAACAAAGCTGTGCCGCCAAATAGCAGCACAGCCAGATGCAATTCAATTAATCCCGAAGGTTTAGCAGAACTCAAGAAAGCTTAATCCGCTTGCTTAACGTCTTTCAGGTTAGCGAAGGCTTGTCCCATACGAGTCACTGCTTCGGCTTCGACACCTTCAGCAAAGGTCGCGATAGCATCTTTAGCAAACAACATCACTACAGTACTGCCTAACTTGAAGCGACCCATTTCCTCACCTTTGTCTAAGGTGATGGCATCTGGGCCTTGGGTTGGATATTCCCAAGTGAAGACTTGCTTACCTGTCGGCGGCGTGACTGTGCCAGCCCATACAGTTTCAATACTGGCAACAATCGTTGCGCCAACCAATACCATGGCCAATGGACCTAATTCGGTTTCAAAAATCGCCACAACGCGTTCGTTACGGGCAAATAGACCGGGTACGTGTCTCGCCGTTAACGGATTCACCGAAAACAGTTCGCCAGGTACATAGGTCATTTTTGATAACGTGCCTTTAATCGGCATGTGGATACGGTGATAGTCTTTAGGCGCCAGATAGATAGTCGCAAAATCACCGCCTTCGAAGCGTTTAGCATCTTCGGCTTGATCGCCAAGCAGGGTTAACGATGAATAGTGATGACCCTTAGCTTGGAAGATGCGACCGTTTTTGATTGGGCCTAACTGACTTACCGCACCATCGACGGGATGCACCATGATATCGGCGTCCATATCTAACGGACGAATACCGGGTTTGAGGGCGCGGGTAAAAAAAGCATTAAAGCTTTTATAGGCTTCAGGCTCACTCTGCGCCGCTTCGCTCATATCAATTTTATATTGCTTGATAAACCACTTGATGGCGGCCGTGGTTAAGGCGCCAGCTTCGGCTGCAGCGAGTTTACCCACTAAACGAGATAACAAGTGTTTTGGCAGCATGTACTGCAGCGCTATTTTGACTTTATCCAATTTCAATTCCTTTTCTTACTGCTCAATCTTTGCTGAGACTGTTGTTATTTATCAATAAGTCGTTATTCATCAGTGGCCGCACGGAAATGGCGGGCATGACGTTGTTCATCTAAGCTGGCGATAATTTTATGGTAATTATTAAAGCGATCTGCGCTGATCTTACCTTGGCTCAGGGCTTCTTGCAGTGCACAGCCGGGATCGTCACCGTGTTTACAATCGCGGAATTTACATGCGCCAAGATACTCGCGAAACTCGATAAAGCACCAGCCGACACGTTGTGCAGGAAGATGCCATAGGGCGAATTCGCGCACGCCCGGAGAGTCGATTAAATCGCCGCCACTAGGCAAGTGCAACAGTTTGGCTGTGGTGGTGGTGTGTTGGCCTAAACCTGAGTTATCGGAAACATCGCCGATAATAAGCTCTGCATCGGGTAGTAATGCATTGATGATCGATGACTTACCCACACCAGATTGGCCAGCAAACACGCTGACTTTATCTTTGAGTATGCCTTTGATGGTATCGATACCATCACCGAGCTTGCTGCTAACCTTATAAACCGGATAGCCAATGTCTTTGTAGCGCTGTAGCGCTTCATCGATTGCCTGCGCTTCATCGGGATTGAGCAAGTCAATTTTATTCAAAATGATGATAGGCGGAATATCGGTATCTTCGGCAGCCACTAAATAACGGTCGATGATCTGGGTGGTAAAGCTGGGTAATACCGAGGAGACAATCAAAATCTGGTCGATATTCGAGGCGATGATTTTCACGCCATCGTATAAATCTGGGCGTGTAAGTGATGAGCGACGTGGATGAACGGCTTCAACAATACCTGCGATGCCGCTATTGGCTTGGCTCTCAATGGCTAAGCGTACGATCACTTTATCGCCAGTCACTAAACTTGTGACGGCACGGCGAATATTACAGCGCACAATTTGGCCGCTTTCAGTTTCTATGTCGGCATGTTGGCCAAAACGTGAAATCACAGTACCGGGCTGTTCTTGCCCCAATGAACTATCCTGTAACTCTGGCGTATTTTTATCGCCACTATCACGATTGAGTCGCTTCTCGTGATTAGCGCGCATACGGCGTAATTGACCTTGGCTTAGGGGTTTCTTTTTACTCACTGATTCGTCTTCGTCAATTAGGTGATTTTTTGTGTTGGAAAAAAGCAGTATGATACACGCTCTTGAATAAAAAAGCCTGAATTTAGGCTAACTGACACGATAAGGCTGATTTATGACGGCAGATGTAAATAATCTCATTTGGATCGATTTGGAAATGACAGGGTTAGAGCCCGACGTCGACAGGATCATTGAAATTGCCACTTTAGTGACAGATCAAGAACTCAATATTATCGGTCAAGGTCCGGTTATCGCGATTCATCAGTCAGATGATGTGCTGGCCGCTATGGATGATTGGAATCAAAAGCACCATGGTGAGTCAGGGTTGATTGACCGCGTTCGTGTTAGCCAAGAAACCGAAGCGCAAGCCGTGGCTAAGACGATTGCCTTCTTAGAACAGTATGTTCCTAAGGGCGCCTCTCCAATGTGTGGTAACAGCATTGGTCAAGATAGACGCTTTTTAAATCGTTATATGCGCGAGCTGGAAGATTATTTCCACTACCGCAATGTGGATGTCAGTACGATTAAAGAGCTAGTGAAGCGTTGGAGCCCAGAAACCATGGATGGCTTTAAGAAGCAAAATACTCACCAAGCCCTGCAGGATATCCAAGAGTCGATCGCTGAATTGCAGTATTATCGCAGCAAAGTATTTAAAATTTGACCGATCAGTAGATAAATATGCAAGAAGGGGTTGCAGCCGCATGAATTTTTCATATAATGCGGCCTCAACTTTTTGATGCGAACAGAGATGTGCGGTCATTTAGATTGAATGCGACATTAGCTCAGTTGATAAAGGTTGATAGACGATACCTTTGTTAATGTTGAAGGCAAATGTAGCAGCGATGCAAAAAGCGACATTAGCTCAGTTGATAAAAGTTGATAGACGATACCTTTATTAATGTTGAAGGCAAATGTAGCAGCGATGCAAAAAAGCGACATTAGCTCAGTTGGTAGAGCGATACCTTGCCAAGGTATAGGTCATCGGTTCGAACCCGATATGTCGCTCCAAATTAAAATTTAGTGATTTGCCAAGTCATTAATACAGATTATGCGACATTAGCTCAGTTGGTAGAGCGATACCTTGCCAAGGTATAGGTCATCGGTTCGAACCCGATATGTCGCTCCAAATTAAAACTTAGTGATTTACAAAATCATTAATACAGATTATGCGACATTAGCTCAGTTGATAAAGGTTGATAGACGATACCTTTTTGAATGTTGAAGGCTGATGTGACAGCGATAATTATGCGACATTAGCTCAGTTGGTAGAGCGATACCTTGCCAAGGTATAGGTCATCGGTTCGAACCCGATATGTCGCTCCAAATTAAAACTTAGTGATTTACCAAATCATTAATACAGATTATGCGACATTAGCTCAGTTGGTAGAGCGATACCTTGCCAAGGTATAGGTCATCGGTTCGAACCCGATATGTCGCTCCAATTTCCTAAATATTCCACTATCAGATTACTCAATTGACATTAGATCAGTTGTGGACTTGATATGGCGATACCTTCTTTTTTACCAAGGTATAGGTCATCGGTTCGAACCGCTCTTGATCAAAATCATGCCGCTCCAATTCCCTAAATCTTCCATTATCACATTACTCAATTGACATTAGATCAGTTGCGGACTTGATATGGCGATACCTTCTTTTTTGCCAAGGTATAGGTCATAGATTCGAACCGCTCTTGATAAAAATCATGTCGCTCCAATTTCAATAAATCCCTCCAAAATTATTTTATCCAACATCATTTCAATCGTGTTGCTCATATTGCTATCACTTATAATGCTTAGCCGTTGACTAAGGCATTGATCATTGCTCGAACCTCTCCCTATCAAAATCATTTCGCTGTACTTCCGTTAAACTCTCTAACAATGACTTTTTCGTGTCATTCCCTCAATTCGCTCATCTGTATTTGTCTTGATTCACTGCTATCTACTTCAAGCCCTCTATCTCAAATTTACCATCTGCAACTAAAGACTTACGAATACCCTTTGGGCTAAGTGTGTTGAGATCTCTTTTGGCTTTTCTCTTTTATACAAAACAGTGTGATAGGATTTAGATGCGTGATCTATAGCGTGTTTCTTCAAGTTTTCCTAAATTAGATAGCTGCGTGAAAGTTAAATTATGACCTTGTTCAAATATTCGTAACGCTTTTACTCACATAATGGAATTAGACAAAATTAATAGCGCCAAGTAGTTGGCCTGACAATGGAGTGCATTATATGCGTATTCAACAATTACGTGATCTACTCGAGTATGTGGCAAATTGCCGCTTAGATATGGCGCAACTCTATGGCCGACTCAACAATCAAGCTGACTCGGCTCGTGTGAAAATGATGTTGGAGTATTTTGAATCACACCAAAAAACCATGGCAGAAAAACTGCGTGATTATATGGATGAAGCACCACATCGTATTCTTGATACTTGGTATAAAGACTTTACTTTTGAAGACTTTACTAAGCGTTGCCAAGATACTATGTTGCCCGCAAATATGAATGAAGATGATGTGCTCAACTTACATTTAGACCTAGAGAATCGTCTGATTGGTTTGTTAGAAAAAACAGTTAACTCAACCACGGCAGAAGATGCGCGCAATGCGTTAGCTAATTTGATCCGAGTAGAGAAAACTCAGCAGCAACGTTTAGTCCATAGTACGATTCGGATGGACGATATCTAAACCGTCATTTTTTCTCGATTCTCAAAGCCAGCCCAGTGCTGGCTTTGGTTTTTATGTCGACTTTGTATCGGCAACTTTTACTCTACTTTGCTCCATTTGGGCGGGTTTCTGCGCCTGAACTGATTTACGTCATAATTTCTCGCTGCTTTTTTTGCTACTTTCTTGATCTATTGGCTGATTTTTATTGGCCTTGCTCAATTCTGCCAAGACTTCTATGGTGAGATTACTCATTGTGAAATGGAGTCATTGGTGTCTAAGGAGATCCTTCATGGCACAAGATCTATCGCAATTTCCCAAAGCTCTATACACCCAAACACAAGTTCGCGAAGCGGAACTGAGTGCGGTGTCTCAGGGAGTCTCTAGTCTCTATGAATTGGTCGAGCATGCTGGCGCGGCGGCTTTTGAGTGTTTAGCGAAACATAGCTCCAAAGTCTTACCTGTGTTAATCCTTGCTGGCAGCGGTAACAATGGTGCCGATGCTTTAGTGTGCGCCCGTCTAGCCCGTGCCAGTGGTATGGACGTTTCTGTGATGATGACGTCAGCAGCAGGCACGCCTGAGTGTCAGCAAGCATTGACCCATTATCTTGCTGAAGGTGGAAAATTACTGCCGTTAGAGGTTGAACCTATTCTCGCAGCGAAAATCATAGTCGATGGTCTGTTAGGTACGGGGGTACATGATGCTGTACGCGACGATATGGCTAAATATATCCGTGCCATCAATGACAATTCGGCTTGGGTATTGAGCCTTGATTTACCCTCTGGAGTCATTGCTGATACAGGCGCCGTAGCAGGTGTTGCTGTGATGGCGGATATCACCTTATGTTTTGGAGGTTTAAAGCAAGGTGTGTTAACCGGTAAGGCGCGGCATTACAGCGGCGAGCTTGAATTTGCAGATTTAGGATTAACGCCTTTCTTTGCTGAAGCGAGCGCACAAAGAGTAGGAAGAGAGACTCTTAAGGACTATTTTGCCGCCCGAGCACGGGATAGCCATAAAGGCCAATCGGGAAAAGTCACTGTCATCGGCGGTGATATAGGCATGGCAGGGGCTGTGAGACTGGCAAGTGAGGCTTGCCTACGTGCAGGCGCGGGATTAGTCACTGTGATCAGTCGACCTGAGCATCAACTGACGGTGAATGTCTCCCGTCCTGAATTGATGTTTTGGGGTTGTGATTTAGTCGATATGGAAGTGTATCTGCGCCTTGGTTGGGCGCAGGTTATCGTGCTTGGCCCTGGTTTAGGTAAGCATGACTGGGGGTATAATTTGTTTAAAGCCGTGGGCTTGAGCGATAAGCCTTGTGTTTTAGATGCCGATGCGTTGAATCTGCTCAGTAATGAACCAAGGCGCCAAACGAATTGGGTACTAACACCACATCCGGGCGAGGCGGCGCGTTTACTTGGTTGTACCGTGGTCGATATTGAACTGGATAGATTTGCCGCTGTTCGCGCGATACAGCAAAAGTACGGTGGCGTTGTATTGCTAAAGGGCGCAGGAACGGTCATTTTTGATGGTCAGCAAATGGTAGTGGCACCAGTCGGCAACCCTGGGCTTGCCAGTGGTGGGTGTGGCGATGTGTTATCTGGTATTATAGGCGCGCTCATGGCTCAGGGAATGGATAATATGCAGGCAACTGTGCTTGGCGTAGTCGTACATGGTTGCGCCGCTGATCTTGCGGCAATACAGGGAGAACGGGGTATGTTAGCGAGCGATTTAATGCCTTTTATTCGCCAATTAGTGAATAGTGATTTACTCTAGGCGGAATGTGAGACTTAAGCGGGGCTGGACTTTGTTATGTGCCCTGTGCCTTTTTAGGATTGAGTCGCTTCTCCATCAATAACAGCAGTGATATAAGCGGATATGACAGAGTTAACTTTTTTCTTAGACAACGAAGACGACACTATTGCGGTTGGGCAAAAATTAGCCCGCCATGTCCAAGCGCCTTTGACTCTGTATCTTACGGGTGATTTAGGAGCCGGTAAAACGACGCTGAGTCGTGGCTTAATTCAGGGATTGGGCCATAAAGGTGCCGTTAAAAGCCCGACTTACACTTTAGTTGAACCTTATGAGTTAGAAGGTGTCGAAGTTTATCATTTTGATTTGTATCGTTTAAACGATCCAGAAGAACTCGAGTTTATGGGGATCCGTGATTACTTTACGGATAAGAGTCTGTGCATTGTTGAATGGCCAGATAAGGGAGAGGGTTTACTGCCCGCTGCCGATGTCCATATGCATTTAAGTTATCAAAATAGTGGGCGAGAAATACGCATAGAGGCCTTGTCTGAGCCAGGTGAAAAGTTATTAAAAGCGATAAAATAAAAACTAAAATGATAAAAAATAACCCGTATTTTCAAATTATTATTCTTTCTTTGTGTTCTTTTTTCTCTGTGGTGGCCCATGCTGCTAATCAGTTAGAAAGCGTACGTATTTGGGCCGCGCCTGAGTCAACTCGAATCGTGTTTGACTTGAGTGGAGTGCCTGATTACACCTATTTCTCTTTAGATGGCCCTAATCGTTTAGTGGTGGATTTAAAAAAGACCACTGCTAAAGTTGTGCTTAAAAATCTTGAAAACAACAGTAAGTTAGTTAAGGGCGTGCGGATCAGTAAGTCACCGACTAAAGGTGATTTGCGCTTAGTGATCGATCTCGTAAAACCATTGAATGCAAGCTTGTTTTCTTTGCCTGTTACTGCGCCCTATGGCAATCGTCTAGTGGTTGATTTAGAAGATAAAACGTTAACTACGGCAACGGCTATCGTGTCATCTACACCCGTCAAAACTGTCACCCAAGCGGCGCAATCATCCCGCGATATTGTCATTGCAATTGATGCGGGTCATGGTGGCGACGATCCTGGCTCCATTGGTCCTTCTGGTGTTTATGAAAAAAAGGTCGCCCTAGAAATCGCCAGACGTGTTTCCAGCAAAATCAATGACACGCCAGGCATGCGTGCTGTGATGATCCGTACTGGTGATTATTTTGTGAATTTAAATAAACGCTCTGAACTGGCGCGCAACAGTAAGGCCGATCTGCTGATTTCTATCCATGCGGATGCCTTTACCTCGCCCAATCCACGTGGTGCCTCCGTATGGGTGCTATCAATGCGTCGTGCTAATAGTGAAATTGGTCGTTGGTTAGAGCAAAAAGAGAAACACTCTGAGCTGCTGGGCGGCGCGGGTGAGATTATCCAAAACACGGATAATGAACAGTATTTGGCCATGACGCTGCTCGATATGTCAATGAACAGTTCGATGGCAATTGGCCATTCTGTAGCGGGGGATATTTTAAAAGATTTAGGTGGCGTGACTCAATTGCATAAAAGTCGCCCTGAGTCCGCGAGTTTAGCCGTGCTGAAGTCACCGGATATTCCTTCAATCTTGGTTGAAACGGGCTTTATTTCAAACCCTAAAGAAGAGCGTTTACTGTCGAGTAGTCGCCATCAAGAGAGCATTGCCAATGCTATTTATAAGGGGGTGAGCCGTTACTATCACAACAATCCGCCAGCGGATACTTTGCTTGCCCAAAGAAGGGGAGGAAGTTCTAGCAGTGCTAAGCCGGCCAAAACCACAGCAAAAGCATCAACAGAAAGAACGCCAACTGAAAGAACACCTACAGCCTATGTTGGCGATGCGGTATCGACAAAGGTTAAACATAAGGTCCGTCGCGGAGAATCTTTATCTGCAATCGCGCAACGTTACAGTGTGCCAATGTCCAGCATCAAACAAGCGAATGGAATGAAGTCCGATGTGGTGCAGTTAGGGCAAACGCTAGTCATACCCCAGAGTTAAATAGGAAAGCATGATGGGCATTCAGATCCTGCCTCCGCAATTAGCCAACCAAATTGCGGCGGGGGAAGTGGTTGAGAGACCCGCTTCCGTAGTCAAAGAATTGGTCGAGAATAGCCTCGACGCAGGAGCGAGCCGAGTCGATATTGAAATCGACAAAGGCGGTAGCAAGCTGATTAAAATTCGCGATAACGGATCTGGCATACCTAAAGATGAACTCGCGCTAGCCTTATCGCGCCATGCGACCTCAAAGTTACACACCTTAGACGATCTTGAAGCAATCCTTAGTTTTGGTTTCCGTGGTGAAGCGCTAGCCAGTATCAGCTCAGTCTCACGTTTAACTTTAACTTCACGCACGGCTGAGCAAACCGAAGCGTGGCAAGCCCATGCTGAAGGTGCCGACATGGCAGTTAAAGTGATGCCCGCCGCGCATCCAGTAGGTTCGACGATTGAAGTGGTGGATTTATTCTTTAATACACCGGCTCGCAGGCGCTTTTTAAAGAGTGACAAAACCGAATTTACCCATATAGATGAATGGTTAAAGCGCATTGCATTAGTGCGCGGCGATATTCATTTCACGTTGACGCATAACGGCAAGACAGTACGTAATTATCGTCCTGCCATGAATGAAGCCCAGTATTTACAGCGTTTGACGCAAGTGTGTGGCCGTCCATTTGCCGAGCAAGCGCTTAAGATTGAATGCCAACACGATGATTTGCGCCTCAGTGGCTATTTGCAGTCACCTTGGTCACCGGTTATCAGCGATACCCATTACTTTTATGTCAATGGACGCCTTATCCGTGATCGCTTGGTCAATCATGCAGTGCGTCAAGCCTTTGCTCAAAAAGCAGAACTTGAACAGCCCGGCTACGTGCTGATGTTGGATATCGATCCCCATCAAGTGGATGTTAACGTGCATCCTGCTAAGCATGAGGTGCGATTCCATCAGAGTCGCTATGTGCATGATTATATTCTGCAAGCATTGCAATCGGCGCTGGAAGAAGCAGGAGAGCTCAACTTCGTTCACTCAAGCTCTTTGGGTGAGGTTGAAGATGTGTTTGTGGATGCCCCGATAAGTGCCACTGAAATCTCAGCCCCTTTTGTATTTGGCGCTGATTCAGCTCAAGTTAATACGCAAGCTGATACACTTGAGTCTGCTCAAGATTCAGTTGCCCCTGCCGTTCAAGTAAAGTATGTAGGTGCAGGACGAGAAGGCGCCAGTTTTGGCACTCAAACGAATGCTTTTGGCAGCATGACAACGCCAAGGGACAGCAGCCGTGGCAGTTATTCTGCAGGTGAATCTCGACAACGTACTGAATTACCGTCAAAGGCGGCAATAGCAAGTTATGGTGCTTTACTGCAAACCCCTTCTTACAGTGTAAAAGATCAAGATTATCAGTCTGTGTTACCTATGCCATCGATATTAGATGGGCAATATTGGGTGATGACGTCGGAAGATAAACTCAGTCTATTATCAATAAAATCAGTAGCATTGGCGACGCGATGCCAAGAGATTGAAGCTAAGCTAGCGACGGGGTTAATTGGTCAGCCTTTATTGATGCCAGTGTCTGTCGCGGCTGATGCGGATTGGCAGGCTGTGCTCACTGAACACGACACGCTGATCCGCCAATTAGGTTTAGAACTAACAATTCGTTACCAGCAGTTGATTATTAAAAAAGTGCCCCCATATATCAGAGAGAGCCAGTTAGCCAAAGTGATCCCTGAATTGCTACAATCACTACGTTTTGAAACACCTGCGCCGAGCGCATTGGCGTTTTGGTTGGCAAAACACAGTTTAACGGGATTCGTTTCGGCACCAGAAGTCTGGGCAGCATTTTCGCAGTTAGCTGAAGAGAAAAAACAGCTTATTGCCAACAAAGCGATATTCTTACCTTGGCAATCGTGGCTAGAAGAGCAAGCAAGTGAATAAAGAATTACAGCCTAAAGTGTTATTTTTGATGGGGCCAACGGCCTCAGGTAAGACAGCTTTAGCATTAGAATTGGCCGAAAAGCATAACTGTGAAATTATTTCGGTCGATTCGGCATTAATTTATCGTGGTATGGACATTGGCAGTGCCAAGCCTTCAGCAGACGAACTGGCTCGCGGGCCGCACAGATTAATTGATATTCGTGAACCCAGTGAAAGCTATTCGGCAGCCGACTTTAGAGCCGATGCAATAGCCCAGATAGAAGAGATTGTCAGCATGGGGAAAACGCCAGTATTAGTTGGCGGAACCATGATGTATTTCAAAGCGTTACTCGAAGGTTTGTCACCTTTGCCGAGTGCGGATGAGGCCATTAGAGCCGAGATCCAAGCGGAGGCGGATGAAAAGGGATGGGAAGCACTGCATGACCAATTAAGGGAGATAGATCCCGTGTCGGCAGAAAGAATTCATCCTAATGATCCACAAAGACTTTCAAGAGCGCTGGAAGTCTATAGAATAAGCGGCAAGAGCATGACTGAGTTGACTCAGACCAAGTCAGCTCCCTTGCCTTATGACGTAGTGCAGTTTGCTATTGCACCGCGCGAACGCAAAGTGTTACATGACTTAATAGCGCAACGTTTTGCGATTATGCTCAAACAGGGCTTTATTGAGGAAGTCACAGAGCTAAAAGCCCGTGGAGACTTGCATTTAGACTTGCCTTCAATGCGTTGTGTCGGTTATCGACAGTGCTGGCAATACCTAGATGGTGAGTTTGACTATGATACTATGGTCGAAAAAGCGGTTGCTGCTACTAGGCAATTGGCTAAGCGTCAATTAACATGGTTGCGGAGTTGGCCAGAGTTGAATTGGCTTGAAAGTGGTGCTGAGGGGAATTTAGTTATACTTATGCGTCAATGCCGCTAGCTTATTAGCCCTTGCTGTATAATACTAAAACTAAACAAAAAACTATCACTGATATCGATTTATTTTATATAAATTAAAAAGGAAATAATAAAATGGCTAAGGGGCAATCTTTACAAGACCCATTTTTGAACGCATTGCGTCGCGAGCGCGTTCCTGTATCAATTTACTTGGTTAACGGCATTAAACTCCAAGGACAGGTAGAGTCGTTTGATCAATTTGTCATTCTGTTGAAAAATACAGTGAGCCAAATGGTTTATAAACACGCTATTTCTACTGTCGTGCCAGCACGCCCATTCAACGTTACTGGTCACCAAAATGCCCAAGGCGGATATGGTGCTCAAGATGATGCGCCTAGTGGCGAATAAGTATTATCTGAGGAGTTTGCTTCTTGTTTGATCGTTATGAGGCGGGAGAAACTGCGGTTCTTGTCCATATCGACTTTTCCGATGAGGAACGCCGAGAAGATTTAGTCGAGCTGCAGCTATTAGTAGAATCAGCTGGGGCAAGATCAGTCGGGGTGATTACTGGAAGTCGACGTTCACCGGATCGCAAATTTTTTGTGGGTTCTGGTAAAGCCGAAGAGTTAGCTGCATTAGTGGCGGCGACTGAAGCCAATGTGGTGATTTTTAATCATGCATTGAGTCCAGCCCAAGAGCGTAATCTTGAGCAAGTGTGTCAGTGTCGAGTGCTCGACCGTACGACACTTATTCTCGATATTTTTGCCCAAAGAGCGCGAACTCACGAAGGTAAGTTACAGGTGGAGCTAGCGCAATTGCGCCATATGTCGACTCGCCTGATCCGTGGTTGGACGCATCTTGAAAGGCAAAAGGGCGGTATTGGTTTACGTGGTCCAGGGGAAACCCAGCTCGAAACCGATAGACGTTTGCTCAGAGGACGGATTAAAAATATCAACAAACGCTTAGAGCGAGTTGATAAGCAACGTGAACAGAGTCGACGTGCACGTAAGCGTAGTGATTTGTCGACAGTTTCACTAGTCGGCTACACAAACGCGGGTAAATCAACGCTGTTTAATGCCCTAACATCATCTGATGTTTATGCTGCAGATCAGCTATTTGCCACACTCGATCCTACGCTAAGAAAGTTAGATTTACCTGATGGTGCCGTGATATTAGCGGATACTGTCGGGTTTATTCGTCATTTGCCCCATGATCTCGTTGCTGCATTTAAGGCAACCTTACAAGAGACAAGGCAAGCTGAGTTATTACTACACATAGTTGATTGTGCAGATGAAAACATGGCGGATAATTTTGATCAGGTTCAATCTGTACTGAAAGACATCCAAGCCGATGAAGTCATGCAACTCGTGGTCTGTAACAAAATCGATTTACTCGAAGATGTGACGCCAAGAATTGAATATAACGACATAGGCAAACCCGTTCGAGTTTGGGTTTCAGCACAGAAGCGTTTAGGATTTGATTTGCTACTGAAAGCCATCACTGAACTTATTGGTGAGGTGATTAAAGAGCTAACACTTAGAATTCCGGCAACTGCTGGACATTATCTTGGCCAGTTTTATCGACTGGATGCGATACAGCAGAAAGAGTACGACGATCTGGGGAACTGTATTTTGTCTGTTCGTTTATCGGACGCCGATTGGCGCCGAATAACAAAACAGAGTCAGGGTGAGTTAGAAACCTTCATCTTCGAAGATTCGATAGATGAAGCTGTTTGTTAATAATCTAATTTATTTCATCCACTTATGGAGTGCTAAATGGCTTGGAACGAGCCCGGTAACAAGGGTAATGATCCTTGGGGAAATAAAGGTGGTAACGACAAAGGACCACCGGACCTTGACGAGGTTTTTCGTAATCTTTCAAAGCGCTTTGGCGGCAAAGGAAATGGCTCAGGCCAGTCTTTTAGTTCGTTTAGCCTAATCATCATTCTTGCTGTTGCTGTAGTTGTTTGGGGACTTTCGGGTTTTTATACAATTAAAGAAGCTGAGCGTGGTGTGGCACTGCGATTTGGTAAACACGCTGGCGAAATTGGTCCTGGACTTCATTGGAAAGCCACATTTATCGACCAAATTTATCCCGTCGACATTCAATCGGTTCGCTCTATTCCTGCGTCTGGTAGCATGCTGACATCCGATGAAAACGTCGTGAAAGTTGAGCTTGATGTTCAGTATCGTATTTTAGATGCTTACTCATATCTATTTAGTGCCGTCGATGCGAACGCCAGTTTGCGTGAAGCGACTGACAGTGCACTGCGTTATGTCATTGGACATAACAAGATGGATGATATTCTGACTACTGGCCGTGATGCTATTCGTCGCGATACGTGGAAAGAGTTAGAGCGCATTCTTGAACCGTACAAATTGGGTCTTGCTGTTGTTGACGTTAACTTCTTACCGGCACGTCCGCCAGAAGAAGTGAAAGACGCCTTCGATGATGCGATTTCTGCCCAAGAAGATGAACAACGTTTTATTCGTGAAGCTGAAGCTTATGCCCGTGAAATTGAACCAAAAGCTCGTGGTGAAGTTGAACGTATGGCGCAACAAGCGAATGCTTACAAAGAGCGTGAAGTCTTAGAAGCTCGCGGTAAAGTGGCTCGTTTTGAGTTGTTATTACCAGAGTATCAAGCTGCGCCTGAAGTGACTCGTAAGCGTTTGTATCTTGATACAATGCAGCAAGTGATGACAGATACGAATAAAGTGCTGATTGATGCTAAGAACAACGGCAACTTAATGTACCTACCGCTAGATAAGTTAATTCAGCAGAAGCCTGCGACAAATGAGCTGGAAGCTAAGCCACAGCAAAATGTTAATTCTTCATCTGTATCAACGACTCGCGCGAATGAGCCTTTGAGTGGACGTCCATCCCGCGATGATCGTACTCGCCAAGGGAGGGAGTAATCCATGGGTAGATTAAGCGTTATTCTTATCGCCGTGCTCTTAGGTATTGGTTTGTCATCTTTAATGGTGGTGAATGAAGGTGAGCGCGCTATTGTGGCGCGTTTCGGTGAAATTTTAAAAGACGACGTTGACGGTAAGCAAGTCACCCGCGTCTATGGCCCAGGCCTGCACATGAAAGTGCCTGTGATCGATAAAGTAAAATTACTCGATGCTCGTATTCAGACACTCGATGGTGCAGCTGATCGTTTTGTAACTTCAGAGAAGAAAGACCTTATGGTCGATTCCTATGTGAAGTGGCGCATTATGGATTTCGAAAAATATTACCTGTCTACAAACGGTGGTATTAAGTCGAATGCAGAATCGCTATTACAACGTAAAATCAACAACGATTTACGCACAGAGTTTGGTCGTCGCACTATTAGAGAGATTGTTTCTGGTAAGCGTGATGAACTGCAAAATGATGCGTTATCCAATGCCTCAGAAAGTGCAAAAGACTTAGGTATTGAAGTTGTTGATGTGCGTGTAAAGCAAATCAATCTACCGGCTAACGTCAGTAACAGTATTTACCAGCGTATGCGAGCAGAGCGTCAAGCTGTGGCAAAAGAGCATAGAGCGCAAGGTAAAGAACAGTCTGAAATTATTCGTGCAACGATAGATGCCAATGTGACGGTGAAGATTGCCGAAGCCGAACGTAAAGCCTTAACCATTCGAGGTGAAGGAGATGCGTTAGCAGCGAAGATATATTCTGATGCTTACAACAAAGATGCTGAGTTCTTCGGTTTTGTTCGTAGCTTAGAGGCTTATCGAGCCAGCTTCTCAGGCAAGTCCGATATTATGGTGTTAGAGCCTGATAGCGAGTTCTTCAAGTATATGAAGAGCACTGCACCTAAGAAGTAATGCATTAAAAGTATTGATTTAATAGGTCCTGTTACTCAGGGCCTATTTTTTTATCTGGCGATTGTTAACTTAGCTTGAAAAGTCTGGGCTAATTTATATTAGCGATGCATGCTTTATGCCGATGTCACAGACAAGAAGCTTAAAATATGATCTAAATGAATTAAAATGGGTTAATAGTTGGGTCTTTTTTAGGCTTTTTTTAAAAAACACGCAATCTCCCTAACTTACTTGCGTGTTTTCACTATGATCTGCTTCTAATTTTTAGCTATAATGAGCCCCGCTTCAAACTTCGATTTTTGACCCTAGTGATGACTAAGGGCTGAAAGTCTTTGAAATATAAAAATTCCAACACCCTCTGGGAGATAAGTGGATGAGCAATGCGCCAGTCGATACCGGACGTCGCAGATTCCTGACAGCCGCAACCGCCGTAGTAGGTGGTGCTGGTGCCGTCGCTGTAGCGGTTCCTTTCATCAAGTCATGGAATCCGAGTGCCAAAGCGAAAGCTGCAGGTGCACCGGTCGAAGTAAATATCAGTAAAGTAGAGCCAGGTCAGCTGATCCGTGTTGAGTGGCGTGGAAAACCTGTATGGGTTGTCCGTCGCACAGATGCTGTGATCAATGAACTGCCAACACATGATGATAAGTTAAGAGATCCTGCTTCTGCTGAGATGCAGCAGCCTGATTATGCAACAAATCCTTTGCGCTCAATCAAGCCAGAGTATTTTATTGCTGTCGGTATTTGTACCCACCTCGGATGTTCACCTACTTATTTGCCAGATTCATTTGGTGAGCAAGTTGAAGGTGTCACTTCTGGTTTCTTCTGTCCATGTCATGGCTCTAAGTTCGATATGGCTGGTCGCGTTTTCCAAGGCGTACCTGCTCCATTGAACCTAGTTATCCCTCCACATCAATACGTTGATGATGGCACCGTGATTATCGGTGTAGATAAAGGAGTGGCGTAATGGTTAAGAATTTAATTAATTGGATTGATGCGCGTATCCCAATGACGGCGACTTATAACCGTCACGTGGGCCAATACGCTACGCCAACTAACTTTAACTTTTGGTATTTTTTCGGTTCGCTAGCGATGTTGGTATTGGTTAACCAATTACTGACAGGTATCTGGTTGACGATGAACTATGTACCAACAGCAGAAGGCGCATTTGCCTCTGTTGAATACATAATGCGTGATGTTGAATACGGTTGGTTGCTGCGTTATATGCACTCAACGGGTGCATCAGCCTTCTTCGTTGTCATCTATCTGCACATGTTCCGTGGTTTAATTTACGGTTCATATCAGAAGCCTAGAGAACTACTGTGGCTGTTCGGTATGTTAATTTTCCTCGTGTTGATGGCCGAAGCCTTTATGGGTTATTTGCTGCCATGGGGTCAAATGTCATATTGGGGCGCGCAGGTAATTATCTCTCTGTTCGGTGCAATTCCAGTTATTGGTGACGACTTAACCCTGTGGATCCGTGGTGACTACGTGATCTCTGGCGCAACGCTGAACCGTTTCTTTGCGCTGCACGTTATTGCTCTGCCGCTAGTATTAGTCGTACTCGTGTTTTTACACTTAATTGCGCTGCATGAAGTGGGTTCTAACAACCCTGACGGTATCGAAATCAAGAAGAACAAAGACGAAAATGGCTGGCCAGTTGACGGTATTCCATTCCACCCATATTACACTGTAAAAGACATCATGGGCGTCGCGGGCTTCCTGATAGTGTTCTGCTATGTGTTGTTCTTTATTCCTGAAGGCGGTGGTTACTTCCTTGAAAAGCCAAACTTTGAAGCGGCTAACTCGATGAAGACTCCTGAACACATTGCACCCGTTTGGTACTTCACTCCTTTTTACGCCATTTTACGTGCTGTGCCTGATAAATTGGGTGGCGTAATAATGATGGGTCTGTCGATTGCAGTACTGTTCGTATTGCCTTGGTTAGATCGCTGTAAAGTGAAGTCAGTTCGCTACCGTAGTACGCTACATAAGCTGAACATTGCTCAATTTGCTATATCTTTCATAGTATTGGGTTATTTAGGGGTAGTGCCTGCCACGCCGACGCTGACGATAGTTGCACAGGTGTTTACTTTCACTTACTTTGGTTTCTTTGTGGCGCTGTGGGTATACAGCAAGAATGAAAAAACTAAACCTGTTCCAGCGAGGTTGACACACTAATGAAAAAATTATTGATTGCATTAGTTACCTTGTTGCCGACGTTGGCTATGGCCGCGAGCGGACATAAAATTCATTTAGAAGATGCCAATGTTGATCTGCATGATAAAGCTTCTTTAGAGCGTGGTGTGGATCTGTTCCAACATTACTGTTCTGGTTGCCACAGCACTCAGTATCAACGTTATGAACGTGTAGCGACCGATATCGGTATCTCTGCGGATGATATGCGTAATAAGTATATGTTCACCGATGCTAAAATTGGTGAGTTGATGCAAAACGCTATTCCACCTAAAGATGCTGCTAAATGGTTTGGTGCTACACCGCCAGACTTAACTTTAGTTGCTCGCGTGCGTGGTGAAGATTGGGTTTATTCCTATCTGAAAGGCTTCTATAAAGATCCAAGTCGCCCATTTGGTGTGAATAACACAGTATTCCCATCTGTTGGTATGCCACATGTACTCGAAGAGTTACAAGGCACACCAGTTAAACAAGAAGATGGCACTATTGTGGTGACTGGCGGTAAATTGAATGCGGAAGAATACGACCAAGCAGTACGTGATATCACTGGCTTCTTAGTTTATTCGGCTGAACCTGTTAAGCTAGAGCGTCAAGCTATGGGCTGGTGGGTACTCGGATTCCTATTTATATTCTTTATTGTGGCCTACCTCTTGAAGAAAGAGTATTGGAAAGATGTACACTAGGCACCAATAACGGGTAAAATGTAATATCCGCATAGTGTAAACGGGGGGCTTTGCCCCTCGTTTACTTTTGTTTTATTTCGATTCTGGAGGGTATCAATGGCTGTTGCTGCCAACAAACGCTCTATCATGACACTGTTTTCAGGTGCTGATGATCTGTATAGCCATCAAGTACGTATCGTGTTAGCTGAGAAAGGGGTTACTGTTGATGTTTTACAGGTCGACCCTAACGAAATGCCTGAGGATTTGCTCGAAGTAAATCCATATAACTCAGTGCCAACTTTGGTAGACCGTGAACTCGTTTTATATGAATCACGCATTATCATGGAATATTTGGATGAGCGTTTTCCTCATCCGCCTTTGATGCCAGTTTATCCAGTGTCTCGCGGCCAAAGCCGTTTGATGATGCATCGCATCGATACTGACTGGTATTCGCTCGTTGACCGTATCCGTAAAGGTGATCGTGTTGAAGCGGCTCGTAAAGAGTTGACTGAAAGCCTGATCGCAATTGCGCCTATCTTCGGTGAAGTGCCTTACTTCATGAGCGAAGAATTTGGTCTAGCGGATTGCTACCTTGGCCCATTGTTGTGGCGCTTACCTGTATTAGGTATTGAGCTAGATAGCCGTGTAGCTAAAGATATCAAAGCGTATATGACACGTATTTTTGAGCGTGAATCGTTTAAAGCTTCTTTAACTGAAGCCGAACGCGAAATGCGCATGGGTATGTAATGAAACCTTTGACTCCAAATCGTCCTTATTTACTAAGGGCTTACTATGATTGGTTGATGGACAACCAATTGACTCCTCACGTTGTGGTTGATGCCTTTGTTGAAGGCACTCAAGTACCGCAGCAATACGTGAAGGATGGCCAGATAGTGTTAAATATCGCTGCTGGCGCAGTGGGCAATTTGCAAATTAGCAATGAGTGTGTGGAGTTCAATGCGCGTTTTGGTGGTGTTCCTCAGCAGGTGATGTTGCCAATGGCGTCGATTGTCGCTATTTATGCCCGTGAAAATGGTGCTGGCACTGTCTTCGATATCGAAGATGCTTACCTGATGGACGATGAAGTCGATTCATCTTTATCTGTTGTTGAAACAACAGATAAAGCGTTTGAACCGACAGATGAGCCTCCTAAGCGTCGCAGTCATTTAACTGTGGTTAAATAACTGTGGTTAAATAACTGTGGTGAAATGCCCAAGTCGTTTAAAAACTAAGCCAGTCTAATGACTGGCTTTTTTGTCGCTGTATTTTAATCCCCACAATTGGTTAAACCTTAAGTACAAGGTGTGATAGCATTTGCGCCCGCATTCATCCGTTAGATATGCGTTACCTTTACCCATTTAGACCAATGGATCTTGTATGTTGCTAATGATCGATAATTACGACTCTTTCACCTTTAACTTAGTGCAGTATTTTCAGCAGCTAGGGCAAGAGATAGTGGTTAAGCGTAATGACGAAATTAGCCTAGCCGACATAGAGGCACTTGCGCCTACTCATCTGGTGATTTCGCCCGGCCCTTGCACTCCCAATGAGGCGGGAATTTCCCTTGCGGCGATTGAGCATTTTGCTGCGCGCATGCCAATCTTAGGTGTCTGTTTAGGACATCAAGCGATGGCGCAGGTTTTTGGTGCCAATGTGGTGCGTGCCGAGCGGGTAATGCACGGCAAGGTCAGTGCCATTACGCACACTGGACAGCGGTTATTTAAGGGATTAAATCAGCCTTTAACCGTGACACGTTATCACTCGTTACTGGTTGATGCTGTGCCTGAAGGTTTTGTACTCGATGCTTGGTTTGACGATGCAATTCACGGCCGAGAAATCATGGCCATGAGCCATCAAGACTTACCGCTTTATGGGGTGCAATTTCATCCCGAATCAATTCTCACCGAGCAAGGTCTCGAACTGTTAGCCAATTTTTTAGCGCAACCGGCTGTGTCCGTATAATTTCCTCGCCTTAAAAACTCTCCACACTATCAATTTCTGTTACAAGATTTATCCTTCTTTTTAAGCAAGTTTAGCGATTAACTATGCTATAACTGCCGCAAAACTACGCGAATAGGCAAAACCAGCAGATAAGTAGACTGGGTCATTTAGCCATTGCGATAACAATAAAAGGAAGGATAAATGAGAAGCGTAATGCGAAATTTGGGTTTTAGTGCGTTAGCGGTTGCCGTATTGGCAGGGTGCGCAGCGACATCGACTGAAACTGCAACTCCCGTAATAGCTCCGCCAGCATTCCAAGTTCCCTTAGCCCAACCGCCACAAGTTTCACAGGCGCTTACGCTTAATCAAATTATGGCAAATCCTGATTGGATGGGGATCTTTGCCAAAGAGGCTTACTGGAGCGACGATAGCCAAAGCGTACTGTTTGCCCGCCAAGCGAGTGCTTCACCTCTGCGTAGCTATTATCAGCAAGGCCTTAATGACAGTCGCGCCGTCGAGCTAGCTCTCGATAAGTTACATGCCGCAGATCAGCAGTTTGGCGTGTTTGATCGCACTAAGTCCCACAAGGCCTATCTGTATCAGGGCAACATTTTTGTTAAGCAATTAAGCACAGGTAAAATTAGCCAATTGACTCGCCAGCGCACCGCCATCGATGGTGTGCGTTATCTCAATAATGGCGATATTGCCTATTGGCAGGGCGATAATGTTTTCCAGATCCATCAAGATTCTGGCTTAGTCGAGCAACTTGCTGAAATTAAAATGGCGAAAGCACCAGAAGCGGTAAAAGAGCCGACATCTTATATTGCGAAACAACAGCACAGATTGATTCAGTATGTAGCGCTGCAGCAAGAAAATGCTAAAGCTAAAGCGCAGTACCAAGATGAATTACAAAAAAATGATCCAACGCTCGCCGCCAGCACTTGGTATTTAGGCGATAGTGAAGTGGTGTCAGAGCTGAGTTTATCACCCGATGGCCGCTATATTTTAGTCGCGCTTACAGATAAAAATTACACAGGTAGCAGCGAACACGACATCATGCCTAATTACTTAGGTAGTGAAGGTTATATCGACCCTGTGCCAGTGCGCGCGCGCGTGGCTGAAGATACGCCACCAGGGCAACGTTTTGTTGTGCTTGATTTAAACCAACATAAAAAAGTCGATATCACAATCGAGGGCCTTACTGGTTTTGATGAAGATGTGCTAGCCAAAGTGAAAGCTGAAAATGCTAAAGCGAAAGGCGAAACTTATCAAAGCACTAAATCGCCACGTAAAATTCAGTTGATGCAGGATTGGGGCTGGACTCAGAGTGCGATTCAATGGCATGAGTCGGAAAATAAATTAGCCCTGATGCTAGAAGCCACCGATAACAAAGATCGCTGGATCGCCAGTGTCGATCTTGCTAAGGGTAAATTCATTACCGAACATCGTTTGCATGATGATGCATGGGTGAATTACGACTACAACCAATTCGGTTGGTTACCGGATACGGATACCTTGTATTACTTGTCAGAAGAGTCCGGTTATTCGCAGCTTTATATTAAAGCTCAAGGCGAAAAGCCGCGTGCGTTAACCCAAGGCAAGTTTGTGGTGAGTGATATTACGCTGTCACCGGATGCCAATTACATCTATTACAAAGCGAACCAGAGTCACCCCGGCATTTATAACGTTCACCGCGTGAATCTTGCCACAGGTAAAAATGAGCAACTAACCCAGTGGGATGGCAACTTAGATTACAGCTTAAGCCCCGATGGCACTCAGCTATTACTCAATGCCTCACGCCGCACACAGCCTAATGAACTCTATGTTCAACCCATTGGCGGCGAGTTAAAGCAGCTGACGTCTTATACCAGTGATGCCTTCAAAAATTACCCATGGCAAGCGCCAGAAGTGGTAGCTGTACCTTCAAATCATGGTGCTGGCAATGTGTACGCTCGAGTTTATCTGCCGCAAGGCTATGATAAGTCCCGCGCTGAGAAATATCCTGCGGTTATTTTCAATCACGGCGCAGGTTATCTGCAGAATGCCGATTATGGTTTTAGCGGTTATTTTCGCGAGTTTATGTTCCACAACCTGCTGACTCAACAAGGTTATGTTGTGATGGACATGGATTACCGTGGCTCTAAAGGTTACGGCCGAGATTGGCGCACCGCTATTTATCGCAATATGGGTCATCCAGAAGTGGAAGACTTAAAGGATGGCGTAACGTGGATGGCGACTCATACCCATGTCGATACTAAGCGTGTCGGTACTTATGGTGGCTCTTACGGTGGGTTCTTAACCTTCATGTCTTTGTTTACCGCGCCGGACTTGTTCCAAGCTGGAGCTGCATTGCGTCCTGTGGCGGACTGGGCACATTATAATGCGCCTTATACCTCTAATATCTTAAATACGCCTGATGTCGATCCTATCGCCTATGAGCGCAGCTCTCCTATTGAGCATGCCCAAGGATTAACTAAACCACTGCTTATCATGAGTGGCGTAATGGACGACAACGTTTTCTTCCAAGACAGTGTGCGTATGGTACAGCGCCTCATTGAACTGGAAAAACCAACCTTTGAAATGGCGATTTATCCTGTTGAGCCCCATGGTTTCCGTCAACCTTCTAGCTGGTTAGATGAATACCGCCGCATCTATAAGTTATTTGAACAAGAACTTAAATAATTCAGTTCGATTTCTTTTAAAGGTCTCCTAGTCGAGGCCTTTTTATTGGGTAACTGACTAGGAAATATCCGATATAACTCTTTGTTTGCGTTCTGCGACTTTGCATTATTGCTAAGATTAAGTGTATGTGCTGAAATTGTAATGATTTTGAGAGTTTGATTGTGTTGACGTCACTCGGGCATTAGCGATATAGGAAAGATTTATAGTGGCGATTTCGGTTGCGGGCGGTGTAAGACCCGGCAAAATTATAGAGATAGAACATAGACTCTATCAACAATTGATCCTCGGAAAGCAAAAAGCGAGCCCGACTCTTTTGGATGAACTCGACCTTGAATTAGAGGCCGATGCAAATAAGTTAGATGTTGAACGCGAAGCGATTTTGGTGCGTTTGATGAAACAAATTAAAGCTAAAGAAGTGTTTGAAGCCGTATCGAGCCAGTTGCATGAAACTGTCATTAACGCCATCGAGCATCAACTCGCGTCCCCTGAATCTGTTCTGGCTAAGTCAGATATCAATGAGTCGCAAATCCTCTTGCTGGAATTATTGCTGGCAAAAAATCTCGATGCAACGCGATTAAGACCACTGATCAGTAACTTAAGTTGGTTGTGCCGCGACTTAACCAACATGGTCAACAGCCCATCTTTTCGCGCTCGCCGGTCTCAGAGCTCAGATGTGCGGGTCACTGATATCAAATTAGTGATGAATTACATCGGTATCGAAAACCTTCGCACTATTATCCCTTACTTTTGTTTGCGAAATTGGCTTCCTAGTGGCAATGCTAAGTTGTTATGGACTACCCGTAAATTATGGCGCTACAGCATAGTCAGTGGCATAGCGGCAAATGCTTTAGCTCAGCTTCATAATACTGACTCAGCCTTGGTTTATAGTAGTGCCTTACTTAATCAGTTAGGCACATCCGTTGTATTGAGTTTAAGTGCCCGTTTATTCGACCAAACATGGGGATCTTGGATAAGAGAAGCCAGTAGCAGCCGTGATAAGGAAGTGTATGATGCGGTGATTGCCACTGAGTTTCCTGCTAAGGCCGTGTTTGAACAAGTGTTAAGCCATGGCCTTAAACTTAATTGGCAATTATTAGAGTTACTTAAGTTTGAAGCGAGTCCCTTAACTCGGTTGTTAAAGGAGTTAGACCAAACCTTAAGCTATCGAGAATTGTCGCTTCAGTCGGCATTAGTCGCGCGGGCAAACTGTTATGCTAAGGTGGTATTGCTCGAAGAAATGCGTCAAATCGATCCCCAAGAAAAGCGCTTAATGTTTGATTATTATGAGTTAACTGAGCAAGAAGTACTGCGCTTAAAAGCACAAAACTATAGGAAGTTAGATCTGCTGTAATCCTCGGTCTGCTACGTAGCGCCATGATTGCGGCGTTTAAGTAGAGGAAGGGATATGCCAAGCTGGCAAGCATCTGTACTAAATACCATTTTATCCTATGTCGCTAGGCCATCCATCAGTCGTGGACAGGCCAAAATGCCCTTAGCGCAAGTGCGTGAAAAGTTGCTTGAGCTTGATAGACGTTGGCTCCCTTGGCCGGATAAGTTAGTCAGCGCTACCATCCCCTTACAACACTCAAACTTGTTACATTATGTGCTTCTGAACGAACCTCCTCGCCTTGGAAATCTATTTTATATCCGTGGCGGAGGCTTCTGTTTTAAAACGCCCCATGCCCATGCAAGACTGGTCGCAGATATCTGCCAGCGTTGTCAATTAGATGCTTATATTCCTGATTATCGTCTCGCACCTGAGCATCCTTTCCCCGCACCATTTGATGATGTGCTTGAAGCCTATAGGCGGTTAATTGAGCTGAAAGGCACGGGGAATTTGATCCTCATGGGTGACTCGGCAGGCGGCAATTTAGCACTGAGTTTGTTGCTGGAATTAAAGCGTTTAGCCCTGCCTTTACCGACCGCCTGTATCTTGCTATCGCCCGCGTTAGACTTAGCACTTACGGGGGATACTGAGTTGATACTCGCAGCCGACGATCCCTTTTTCACCATAGAGGCATTGCTGCGCTTACGTGGCGCTTATCTTGCGGGGGCCGATCCTATGTCGGCAAAAGTTTCCCCCTTACAGGGGAACTTGGCAGACCTGCCGCCCATCTTAGTGATTGCGGGTACGCGGGAGTTATTATTACAGGATTCTGAACGTTTAGTCGCCCAAATAAAAGCCTGTGGTGGTGAGATAACGGGCTGTTTTTACCCTAACATGCCCCATGTGTTTCCCTTGTTCAATTTATTACCCGAAGCCCTTGAAGTGAGGTCGAAAATTGGTCATTTTGTGCTTTCACACTTGATTCGTTAAAATGGTGTAGTTATTCACATTCAGTGAATAGCTAGCAAAATGAGGGGTAAATAACTTTTTTTCTGACTAATTATGCTGTAAGCCACGGGCTTAACCGCTTGTATAGTTCTTAAACTGCAATCTTTATGCACTTTGGGTGGAAGTGCGTGGATTGATGTTTGTGAAAAACTGGTATTTTGATCACATTTTCGCTAATAATGGTTATTAATAGACACAAGCAATCCCAGTATCACTAACTCTAGATAAAGATACCTATGGGACTCTGACGGTGCAAGGCGCCGTTACACAAACACAAAGGACGAAGAAGAATGAGCGTTGATATGAAGTTGGACCGTGCCCAGTTTGACGCAGTGATGGTGCCTAATTATGCGCCTGCTGCCGTGATCCCTGTTCGTGGCGAAGGAAGCCGAGTTTGGGACCAAGAGGGTAACGAGTTTATCGATTTTGCTGGCGGTATTGCGGTAAATTGCTTAGGTCACTGTCATCCAGCCCTTGTGAATGCCCTTAAGACACAAGGTGAAAAATTATGGCATCTGTCAAACGTAATGACGAATGAGCCAGCCTTAGCATTAGCGACTAAATTAGTTAATAGCACGTTTGCCGACAAAGTGTATTTTGCCAACTCTGGCGCCGAAGCCAACGAAGCCGCATTGAAACTTGCCCGTCGTTACGCCTTAGAAAAACACGGCGTTGAAAAAGACGAAATCATAGCATTCGATAAAGCCTTCCACGGCCGTACCTTCTTCACCGTGAGCGTCGGTGGACAAGCTGCCTATTCCGATGGTTTTGGTCCTAAGCCACAGAGCATTACTCACCTGCCATTTAACGATGTTGCTGCATTAGAAGCTGCAGTAACGGACAGAACCTGTGCCATCATGCTTGAGCCGCTGCAGGGCGAGGGCGGTATTATCGATGCCGATCCTGCATTCCTAAAAGCCGTGCGTGAACTGGCTAACAAGCACAATGCGCTAGTGATTTTTGATGAAGTGCAAACAGGTGTGGGTCGTACTGGCGAACTGTACGCTTACATGGGTACTGAAATCGTGCCTGACATCTTAACCACAGCTAAAGCACTCGGCGGTGGTTTCCCTATCGCAGCTATGCTGACAACGGCTGAGATTGCTGAACATCTAAAAGTGGGCACTCACGGTTCTACCTATGGCGGTAACCCATTAGCCTGCGCTATCGGTAATGCTGTGTTAGACGTAGTGAACACCCCTGAAGTGTTAGACGGCGTTAAACATCGCGAGCAGTTATTGCGCGATGGTTTGAACAAAATTAATGAAAAATATCATGTATTTTCAGAAGTACGCGGTAAAGGTTTGCTGTTAGGGGCAGTTCTTAATGAACAATACCAAGGCCGTTCGCGCGACTTCTTGGTAGCCTCTGTCGCTGAAGGCTTAATGAGCCTGATGGCGGGTGCTAACGTGGTACGTTTTGCTCCTTCTCTGGTGATCCCTGAGGCAGATATTGCTGAAGGTCTAGCTCGTTTTGAACGTGCTGTGGCGAGCATAGCTGCCGCCTAAATGACCAAAGGAGTGTTGAATTTATTCGCACTCCTTTTTTGTCAGGGAATACTTACGTGCATCATTACCTGTCTTTTTGAAGAGAGGCGCCTTGATGCACGGCAAGCCAAAGTGAGGAGACACTAAGATGTTAATCATACGTCCTATTCAGGCTGGCGATTTTGAAGCCTTATATCAAATTGCCGAAGAGTCTGGTCATGGTTTTACGTCATTACCCGTGAATGCCGATTTGCTCAGACATAAAATTGCGCGAGCAGAAGCCTCATTCGTCAAAACCGTCGATGCGCCCTTCGATGAAGGTTATCTGATGGTGCTGGAAGATACCGACACCCGTGAAGTGGTGGGGACGTGCGCTATCGAAGCAGCCGTGGGAATGGAAGATGCTTTCTACCATTATCGACTCGGTACTGAAGTCTATCATTCCGAACAAATTGACGTACGTAACGAGGTCGAAACCCTCACCCTTTGCCATGATTACACTGGCGCCGCCGAGATGTGCACCCTGTTTTTGCGTGAAGCGTATCGCAAGGGCAACAATGGCCGCATGTTATCCCGCAGTCGCTTTCTGTTTTTAGCTCAACATGCGAAGCGTTTTGGCGAAACTGTGATTGCCGAAATGCGCGGTGTAAGCGACGCTGAGGGGCATTCACCTTTCTATGGCTGGCTGCAAAAACACTTTTTAGGCATTGATTTTATTCAGGCAGATTATCTTTCTGGTTTGGGCAAAAAGGCATTTATGGCCGAAATGATGCCACGAAATCCTGTCTACGTTTGTCTGTTGCCTGAAGAAGCGCAGAAAGTGATTGGCGAAGTGCATACCAATACCCGCCCGGCATTAAGTTTACTGCAGGCCGAAGGTTTTAGATGCCGCGGTTATGTGGATATTTTTGATGGTGGTCCAACGGTTGAGTGTCGTTTATCGGACATTCGCGGCGTGCGTGAAAGTCGTTTATTGACCGTCGATATTGGTGACATGGTCGAAGCCGACACTCAATTTATTATCTCAAATACCCAATTAGCCAATTACCGAGCGACGTCTGCCGCATTGGCCGTGGACGACAAATCCGAACATATCATCATTAGCCCTGAGCTGGCAGCGGGTTTGTTACTCGCAAAAGGCGATCAAATCCGTATTTTGGCAATGTAGGAATAACCAATGACACATTATATTCAAGGCCAGTGGCATGCTGGCAAAGGTCATGACGTGACCTCAATTAACCCTGCCAATGCACAATCTATTTGGACAGGTAAAACGGCCACTGCAGAACAAGTTAATGCCGCCGTTGATGCCGCGCGCGCCGCACAGTTTGATTGGTTTATGTTAGGTTTTGATGCGCGTTTAGCCATAGTTGAAGCGTATCGCAGCCAACTCGAAGCCAATAAAGCGGAACTGGCAGAAACGATTGCCCAAGAAACCGGTAAACCTCAGTGGGAAACCGCGACTGAAGTCGGCGCTATGATAGGCAAAATTGCTTTATCGGCTGCGGCTTACAATAAACGTACGGGCACTGAAGCCAACGATACGCCAGCAGGACGTGCGGTTATCCGCCATAAGCCCCACGGTGTTGTGGCGGTGTTCGGTCCTTACAACTTCCCTGGTCATTTGCCGAACGGCCACATAGTCCCTGCGCTGCTGGCGGGAAATACCGTGATTTTCAAACCTTCAGAGCTCACGCCTAAAGTTGCTGAGCTGATGGTTAGCCTATGGGATAAAGCGGGTCTGCCTGCTGGCGTACTTAACTTAGTCCAAGGTGAGGTTGATACGGGTAAAGCACTGGCTTCACACCCGCAGCTCGATGGTCTGTTCTTTACCGGTAGCTCACGCACGGGTCATTTTTTACATCAACAATATGCCGGTCATCCGGGCAAAATTTTAGCACTTGAGATGGGGGGTAATAACCCACTGATCATCAAAGGTGTGCAGGATATTAAGGCCGCAGTGCACGATATTTTGCAGTCGGCTTATATTTCATCGGGCCAACGTTGTACTTGTGCGCGCCGTTTATATGTCGAGCAAGGCGAGCAGGGCGATGCGCTGATTGCCATGTTAGTCGATGCGGTTAAACAGATTAAAGTCGGTCCTTGGAATGCGCAGCCACAACCTTTTATGGGCTCAATGATTTCTGAAACAGCCGCTAAGGGTATGGTTGCGGCGCAGGCGAATTTGCTGAACTTAGGCGGTGTGTCTTTGGTCGAGTTAACCCATCTAGAAGCGGGTACAGGCTTAGTGTCTCCTGGCCTTATCGATGTGACAGCGATCGATGCATTGCCGGATGAAGAATACTTTGGACCTCTACTGCAGCTAGTGCGTTACAGTGATTTCGATCAAGCGATCAAATTGGCTAACCAAACGCGTTACGGCTTGTCTGCGGGATTACTTGCCGATAGCCGTGAAGATTATGACTATTTCCTCGCGCGTATTCGTGCTGGCATTGTTAACTGGAACAAACAAATCACTGGCGCATCGGGCGCGGCACCTTTTGGTGGTGTTGGGGCTTCGGGTAACCACAGAGCGAGTGCTTTCTATGCCGCCGATTACTGTGCTTATCCGGTCGCTTCGGTCGAGGCTGATGCCGTGAGTTTACCCGCGACATTAAGCCCCGGTTTGAGCTTGTAAGCGGGTAGAGATTTGACTTTTATGCGGTAAAAAATATGTGGGAAAGAGGAGGAAGGACTAATGTTCTTCCTTTTTAATAACAAGCAGTAACGTTACTTGAGTTTCTACTGTGGGTATGTGTGACGCTACAACAGTGGCATTTAGGTCGTTACATTTAGTGTTCGCGGCAAAATAACAGCAATAACCGCAGCACAATAAAAGGAGTTTTTATGCATACCGACATCAACGCGTTATTTGCCGCCCTGTGGCAAGACTATATTCAAATGACCCCTTCTGCGGCAAAAGTGCACGCGTTGTTGGGTCATGGTAAGCCGATTATCAACGACCATATTGCCCTGCGTACTTTCAATATCGCTAAGGTGAATTTGGATGTACTCGCTAAGCATTTCATTTCGTTAGGTTATGTACCTTGCGGTGATTATAAGTTTGAACAGAAAAAACTGATCGCTAAGCATTTTGAACATCCCGACTCGACTCAGCCTAAAGTGTTTATCTCTGAGCTGTTAGTTGAAGAATTTAGCCCTGCGTTGCAAAAAACTATTCAAGGCTTAATCGCCCAAGTGGATGCTGCTGCGACTACCGCTGACAACTTTATTTACTCCGGCCGTCATTGGTCTTTAGATGCTAAAACCTATCAGGACTTATTAACTGAGAGTGAATATGCAGCTTGGGTAGCGGCTTTTGGTTATCGCGCTAACCATTTCACTGTGTCTATCAATCACCTCGACGGTTTTGAGACTTTAGAGTCAGTGAATGATGCACTGAAGCAAGCGGGCTTTGTGCTTAATAGTTCAGGTGGCGAGATCAAAGGTTCGCCAGAAGTCTTGTTAGAACAGTCTTCGACTATGGCCGATAAGATTGGTGTTGAATTTACTGACGCGACAGTGGAAATCCCAAGCTGTTTCTATGAGTTTGCACTACGTTATCCTATGGCTAATGGCGAGCTCTACACAGGCTTTGTGGCAGCGTCTGCCGACAAGATTTTTGAAAGCACTAATGTGAATAAAGTCTAACGTCCTCAAATTGCTTTCTGCATAAAAAAACGCCATCAATTCGATGGCGTTTTTTATGGATATTTCAAACAAGGCATTTAATACGATTGGCATAACCCGGGGCTAGCTAAAGGTCAGCTCGATCCTCAATCCACCTAAGCGAGTGCTGTGATTAAACTGCAGTTCAATCTCGTATTGCTCGGCAATTTCTTTCACTATTGATAATCCTAAACCGTGACCCATCACTGACTCATCAAGCCTTGTTCCTCTTTGTGTGAGCTTATCTAGCTCATCATCAGCAACCCCTGGACCATCATCATCAATACAAAGGCAGAGACGCTCTTGCTGACGCGATAGCTGAATGCTGACTCGGCTCTGGGCCCATTTAAAGGCGTTGTCTAGCAGGTTGCCTAAGAGCTCCATACCATCTTCCCTGTGAATAGGCAGTCTGAGAATGTTGGGATCGAGTTCGAAATCGCATTCAATGGATTTGTTGCGGTGAACCTTATTTAGCGTGTTGGCTAGGCTGTGTAAATCCCTAGGGATCACCAATTGCGCTGCGGGGAGCATGTCGCCAGTGATCCTTGCCGCCGCCAGTTTGCGCTCGACCATCTTGTGGATAGAATCCAGCTGTTGCTGCAAGGCAATGGCAGTTTCAGGATCTTTGAGGCCAAGAGCTTCAACCTGTTGCTGCATCACGGCAAGTGGCGTTTTGAGCCCATGGCTCAAATTACCTAAGTTATTGCGGCTACGTTCAATTTGCTTGGCAGTATACTCAAGTAGTTCATTATAGGTTTTTGCTAATGGTTGTACTTCGGGGGGAATATTATTGAGCTCCAGCGCGTTAATTTCCCCTTGTCTTAGCCGAGAAAGTGCGTGCTGTATGTGCTTAACTGGCTTAAAGGATTGACGTAGGATCAAGAATATCCCCGCGATCATAGCAACTAACATCGCCAGATTGACACCAAGCTTAGTGCCATAAACCTCGCTAAACACACGTCTACCGATACTCAAATCTTGCGCAACGGTTAAGGTGGCGCTGACATTGGCACTGCTGGAATTTAATCCCAGTGATAACAACTGCATATCGTTATTTTTTGGCCCTTTAGCCTGCCAGACGCGGGTTTGATTCGGTGCCAGTGGCTCGATATCTAACTGCATATCCCACAGGGAGCGTGAGCGAATCACTTCATTTGGCAGGTTAAGCTGAAAATAACGGCCTGAATAGGCGGGCTTGTAGAAACTGGAAAGCTGGCTTTGATCTATGCTGATCTCCCCATCGTGGATATGGGTTGCCAGCATGATATGTTCGAGATCTTCTTCTAAGCGATTGATAATAGAGTCGTGGAAGGCCTGACGTAGCATGGACTCAAACAGTATCAGTCCAATCACAGTACCTAACACGAGTAAGCCAGTTAACCATAAACTGAGCTTAGTGCGGATCGAGATCATTCAATAATGCCGTGGAAGATGTAACCTTGGCCGCGACGGGTTTCGATCGTGGTTTTACCCAGTTTCTTGCGTAGATGGGTGACATAAACCTCGACCACATTACTCTCTTTTTCATCGTCAAACTGATAGAGCTTATCGGTTAGCTGCGTCTTAGATAACAGCTTCTTAGGTGACATGAGGAAGATTTTTAACAGCCTAAATTCCATTGCTGTGAGTTCATACAGCTGCTCGGCCACTTTTACTGTTTGCTCTGCTTCATCTAAAACCACACCACCATAACTCAATTGTTTACTTGAGGTGTTTAGACGACCATGTGCACGGTGGATTAAAGCTTGGATTCGGGCCAATAATTCCTGGGCGTGGAAAGGTTTACCTAAGTAATCGTCGGCACCAGCATTAAAACCTTCTACTTTTTCATGCCATTGGCTGCGGGCCGTCAGCATGATGACTGGAGTGCTGATCCCTTGATTTCGCCAGCCTTCGAGCAGTTCGAGGCCGTTGCCATCGGGCAAACCTATGTCTAAGATTACGCAATCGTATTGGGTTTCTTTGATCAGATAATCGGCTTCAAGCGCTTTGTCTGTAATATCGGTTACATAGCCAGCGAGTTTGAGTTGTTTCTCCAGCTCGGTGACTAGCATTGGGTTATCTTCAACGAGTAACAGTTTCATGTTTTCGACATTCGCTCGGTAGTGCTATTGATTGATCGGCTTGACCATTAGTTGCATCAATACTGAGATTAACGATTTGGCCACGCTGAACTTTGATTTGCAAATCATAGCGCCATTTATGATCTTCTTGATAGAGATGAGCATCAATTAGTTCACCTTGGCAAAATTGATTCACTACGGCGAGTGTACCGTTTAAGGACAATATTTGCCCAGAGTTAACTAACGCCTTGGCTTGATAATGTTCTAATTCAATAGGTTCGGCATGCAAGATTATTGGATGCACCAGCGTGAATAGGCTGAAAAAACAGATTAAAAACAGCCGTTTCATTTGAGCTCCCCAATAAAAAATGGCCTAGAATTTATTCTAGGCCACTTTAATAAGGCAGGCTTAAATCAAGCTGAAGACTAACTTAACGGGTACCGTATACCACGATTGTCTTACCATGAGCTTGGATCAAATTCTGTTCTTCTAACATCTTCAAGATACGACCCACAGTTTCCCGTGAACAGCCAACGATTTGGCCTATCTCTTGACGAGTGATCTTAATCTGCATGCCATCAGGGTGTGTCATAGCATCAGGTTGTTTAGCCAGATGTAATAGAGTTTGAGCAATACGGCCTGCAACGTCTAAGAATGCAAGGTTACCCACTTTCTGGCTGGTACTTTGTAGGCGATAGGCCATTTGCGCAGACAGCTTCATCAGAATTTCAGGGTTAACTTGAATTAACTGTCTGAATTTCTTATATGAAATCTCAGCGATTTCACAAGCTTGCTTAGCACGAACCCAAGCGGTACGTTCGGCTTGTTCTTCAAACAAACCTAGTTCACCGATAAAGTCACCTTGATTCAGATAAGAAAGGATCATCTCCTTACCTTCTTCATCTTTAATCAATACCGCTACAGAACCTTTTACTATGTAATAAAGGGTATCTGAGTCTTCACCAGCATGGATAAGAGTGCTCTTTGCAGGGTACTTATGAATGTGACAGTGTGATAAAAACCATTCCAAAGTTGGATCAGGTTTTGGCTTACCAATCAGAGCCATGTTGGTGTTCCTCGATTGATTAAAACGAAAGTAAGAGTATTCTAAATAAGCATTTTACGTCAATTAAACTCACAAAAACTTGATGGAAGTCTTAGTTTAGAATAAGTGAATAAATGCAATTAACCATCTAAAATTAGAGCTTATTTTGCTACTTTAGTGATTTAAGTCAACTAAATCGATATGAAACTCGCTGGATTCACTTAACTCTGTCGAGTTAATCACATCTTACCAGTCTATTTCAGCAGTTTTATTATAGATTATGAATAAAATATGCCACTAAATTACACAATAACATGTTTCACTTTTTAAATTTGACATTCCATTTGGCTTAGCTTCCCCCATTATCCTGAGGTTTGTGTGTATTTAGGCTCGACTTATGGGGTTAATTCTGGCTAACTTTGAGGGCAGTTGTTTTTAAGAGAGGTAAGCAAGTGAAATACAGATTATGGGTTTTAGGTGCAGGTTTAAGCTTAACAATAGGGCTGAGCTCTGCGGCGCACGCATTTTCTATCCCGCAGCCAGCAGCTGAACTTGCGGCCAGTAAGTTTGTGCATATTCAAGTGACGGCAGAGCAAGGTGATGCCGATGCCCAATTTTTGCTGGGATTAATGTATCTCTCTGGACGTTTTGTGTCGCAAGAAGTGCCGACTGGATTGCACTGGATCTCACTTGCCGCCGAACAACAGCATGAAAAAGCGCAGCAAACCTTAGCGGATCTGTCATTTGAAGGCCAATTGATCAAGCGTGACTTGTCAGTCGCTGAGCATTGGTATAAAGCGTTGAGTGAGCAGGGCAGTCGTTGGGCTCAATTCCGTTTAGGCTTTATTTATGCGTCTGGCGGTGACGGTGTGCAGCGCAACTGCGGTAAAGCGGTCGAGCAATTTTCCCAAGTGGGTGATGATGTTGCTTTGGGCAATGTGGCGTGGATTTTAGCAACTTGCCCAGAAGCAGAATATCGTGATGGCAATAAAGCGGTCGAGTTGTCCTTAAAATTACTCAAAGTGAATGAAAACGATCCTACAAATCTTGATAATTTAGCCGCGGCTTATGCGGAGTTAGGCGATTTTGGTGCTGCTATTTCGACGCAGCAGAAAGCGATCGAAGCGTTGAAAATGAATGCTGAAATGACTAAGACTGATGAGTTTATGCTGCGGTTACAAACCTACGAGCAAAAGCGTGCCTATCGCGAAACCTTACGTTTACTCGAATAGGTATTTCTTTATCATCGCTCTCTAGTTAACTGCTATTTTTTATTCTAGTATTGATTAATGCATTGATTCATAAGTTTAAAAATAAAGCCTGAGTGGATACTCGGGCTTTTTTTTTGATTAAGGTTAACCGAGTGTCCAAGAATTTAGGATGTGATATTCGACACCCGTGCTTGTGCTTTTTGAATGGTATAAATGCAAATTATTGGGCGTGAACGTCAGCGTATTCATACCTTTGAGTTGCAATAAAGCTGCTTCATCAAGTATCCATTGTTTTGCTTTTCTAAATAAACTGATGTGCGGGCAAAAGCTGTGCTCACTTCGATGTAATTGCAGTCGGTCGGCAATTTCTTGCGTCTGTTTAGCGAATTGCGCTAACGGAGGCTCAATATCATCGCCTTTCAAGCAACATACTTGCGCATTGGGCCATACATCGAGCTGGTTAAGCCGAACGCTAAATCTTGGCTTCACTAAGCGGTCAACCGCATCAAGGAGGGCGATTTTTTGCTCGTTGTTAGCTTGACCCATAAAGCAGAGCGTTAAATGCAGATTGCTGACACTCACCGCTTTCGCCTCAGGATTAAGATGGCATATCAATTGCTGCTGCAATTCACTTAGATATACCCTTTGACTATCTGTGGGAGCGAAGCCGAGGAATAGCCTTTGTTGCATCGGTTTATCATCCTTTGGGTGCGCCTAATATGGATTATCTCAGCGAACACTTTGACGTTAAGCGCATTTGAGCGTTAATCTAGCTGTTGAATTTATCAGCTAATTTGTGACTCAAGCAGACGTTTAATTCACTGTGAGCCTATACTTAATACACGTCGATAATACCTTAAATGGATTTTTAGGTAAGGAAGATACTTTTCATGTCAGTAGGTTTAGCTAATCCACTCCAACAGGCTTTGGTCAGTATTTTTAGTGAATCCCCGCTAGAAACCTTAGAGCAGAATGTTGACAGAGCGCTTGAGACTATTACTTTGCAACTGCATTGTGACGGGGTATTTGTATTAACCGGAAGCCAGTCACTGGATCGTTTACGCACACGTAATCTGTATTTAAAACCTCAATTTGCCCAAGGCCAACAGACACGAGTCTGGCCCTTGGCACGAATGCCATTTTTTCGCTCTCTTGTCCGTACTCCGCGTCTATTAAATCTGGCTGATGTGAATACCTTGCCTGCCGATGCTCAGGCTGAGCGAGCTTTATTAAGGGATTGGGACGTTAAGAGTCTATTAGTATTGCCGCCAGTCGTGTTTGGCGAAACCCGTATTGCGCTGGGCGCGGTGAATTGCTCCGAGTGTTGCGAATGGAGCGAAGAGTTTATTCAGGAATTTAATCATGCCGCTGTGATGATTGGCTCGGCGATGGAATTGACGCGTATTGCTTTAAGCATGCTTGCCAGTGAACATAAATACTGTGAAGTATTCAACCAGTTGCCCTTAGCTTGCGCCTTGTTAGATAAGCATGATCAATTGACTATGCTGAATAAAGTCGCTCTGCAAACCCTGCCAATTCAACATGGCTATGATTTATTCGACATGGTGCGTGAGGAAGAACACGCCATGCTAACCGATACCTTACATGTGGTACGAGAAGGTGTGCTCGGTCAAGCTTGGTGTGAATTACCTTTAAAATCAATTCATCAATTAACTTGGTTAAAACTGAGTTTTAGCCAGATTAGCGGCGATAAAGATACTTTAGTCATGATTGCCGAAGATGTCAGTGAAAAGTACCGCTTAGCCGATGAGTTATCCTTCCATGCCAATTATGATGCACTTACGGGTTTACCTAATCGGCTACATTTCGAAGCCCTATTAGAAAACCTACTACATGCCCATGACGATATGCCTATTTGCGTGGCGTTTCTCGATTTAGACCAATTCCAAGTCATTAACAATATCAGTGGCCATCAGGCGGGCGATAAGCTGCTTTGCCAAGTCGCATTACGTTTGAAACAGCTCGTACGTAAAGGCGATATAGTTGCCCGTTTAGGGGGCGATGAGTTTGGTATCCTGATGCATTACTGCAATGTGGACTCTGCGAAACAGATTGCTAAGCGGATTTGTACCCAGTTAGCAAATCATGAGTTTATTTGGGAAAGTCGTAGTCACAATGTCAGTGTCAGTATGGGGATTGCTAGGCTAGATAAAAAATCTGCCGATATTTATACCGTCATGAGTCAAGCTGACGCTGCTTGTCGATTGGCGAAGGATCAAGGCCGAAATGGTTGGCATTTATACAGTGCGAGCGATCCTAAAATGAACCGTCTCTACACCGAGATGATGGCCTCTGTAGATATCGTCGGCGCACTCGCGTTAAACCAATTTGAGCTTTATTTTCAAAGCATAGTGCCGTTAAACCGCGAGGAAACTGGCTTACATTTAGAGATCCTACTGCGTATGGTGCAGACTAACGGCACTATAGTGTCTCCTGCTATCTTCTTACCCGCCGCCGAGCGATACAACTTGGCTTCTAAGGTTGATCTTTGGGTGATCGATAATTTGCTCAAGTGGGGTGGTAGTCATTTAGATATTTGGCAGCAATTGGATCTTGTGTCTGTGAATCTGTCGGCAACCTCTTTGGGCGATCATGAGTTTATGAATTGGCTAGAAATGCGTTTGATGGCCGAACCTGAGCTGGTGGATAAGCTTTGCATCGAGATCACAGAAACCGCGGCTGTGAGTCAGCTTGATCAAGCGACAAAGTTACTCGAGATACTTCGTCCGCTCAATTGTAAATTAGCCCTCGATGATTTTGGTGCAGGCTTTTCTAGCTTTGCTTACCTTAAGCGCCTCAATGTGGATTTTGTAAAGGTTGATGGCCAATTTGTCGTCAATATTTGCGAAGACTCTGCGGATCAGGCGATCGTAAAATCCATCTGCCAACTTGGTCAAGATATGGGGTTTGATGTGGTTGCTGAATTTGTCGAATCCCAAGAAATAGGGTGGAAATTGCAAGCCTTAGGCGTCGACTATGCTCAAGGTTACGCCATCAATAAACCGATACGCTTAGCTGAACTACAGTCAGGGCTCAGTCAACCTTGGCTCGAAAAGCGTGAGATTTTTGCTCCCTATCCACAGCTGTAATCTTGGGCATGGCAGCCTTGAGCTGTTACTTATGTCAGCACTGACTTGATAATGTTTGCTGTGAAATGGTACTCAAAGCCGATTGTTAGTACACTGACGCCCTGTCTTGGCCGCTGATGTCTTTTTCTTGAACTCTCTACCTATTCATAGCTTATTAGCACCGCTGCGCGCGGCTTTTTCTCGTCACGCTCAAGTGATCCTCGAGGCACCGACAGGTGCGGGTAAATCAACGGCGTTACCTTTGGCTATGTTGGATTGGCCTGAAATCAGCGGACGCATTTTAATGCTCGAACCGCGGCGTGTCGCGGCGCGTAGTGTGGCGCACTATATTGCCAGCTGTCGCCAGCAAAAGGTGGGGCAAGAAGTCGGCTATCGCGTCCGCGGTGAAGCTAAAATCAGCGCTAATACCCGTTTAGAAATTGTCACCGAAGGCATACTGACGCGAATGATCCAACAAGATCCCGAGTTAACTGGGATTGGAATGATCATCTTCGATGAAATTCATGAACGTCACCTCACCACAGATTTAGGTCTTGCCCTAGCGCTCGAAGTGCAAGCTTCACTGCGGGACGATTTAAAGATATTAGCTATGTCAGCGACTCTATCAGGTCTTGCCTTAGTTGAACTCATGCCAGAAGCGGTGACCTTGCACAGCGAAGGCCGGAGTTTTCCTGTCGACATCGAATATCGCCCTTTGCCAACTCAGCAGTATTGGATCGATCACCTCGGCCGCTGCGTGCTCGAACTGGTCTCGGCCAGCAGCAGAGCCTGTGTTGATAAAACGGCTGCCAATAATGCCGTGCTCGTGTTTTTACCCGGTAAAGGGGAGATCTTACGATTACAGCAGTTTTTGCGCGAGCGTTTAGCGGACGATGCCTTTTTGATTTGCCCTCTTTATGGCGAACTTTCGGGTGCTGAGCAAGATAGCGCGATTGCGGTAACCACGGACGGCAGGCGTAAAATCGTGCTAGCCACTAACGTGGCGGAATCGAGCTTAACCATTGAAGGCATAGGTTTTGTCATCGACAGTGGCTATAAACGACAAGCGAGTTTTAACCCTAAAACCGGCGTCACCCGCTTAGGCTTAAAACGTATAAGCCAAGCCTCGGCGACTCAGCGCAGTGGCCGCGCCGGACGTTTATCTGCGGGCGTGTGCGTGCGTTTGTGGAGCCAAGAAGAACATGGCCGCATGCTCAGGGTCGATGAACCCGAGATCAGCCAAGCGGATCTGGTGGCTATGGCCCACGATTGTGCTTACTGGGGCGCAAAATCCTTTAGCGACTTGATGTTGTTAACGCCACCACCAAGTGTGCATGAGGCGCTGGCGTGGAAACTGTTACAAGATTTAGGCATGGTCGATGCTCAAAATAAACTCACTCCCCACGGTAAAGTGGCCTACGAGCTAGGGTGTCACCCAAGACTTGCTCATATGTTATTGGGCGCAAAAAGTTTGGGCGCAAACAATGGGGGAGTCAATAATGCTAACGAACAAGCAACGCAATTGGGCAGTTTGGCCTGCTTGTTGTCGGGGGTTTTAGAGGCGCGCGGTTTGCCTAAAAAGGGCGCCGATATCATGAATTACCTGCACTTTGCCTGTCATGGACAAGCTGGGCAACAGGCAAAACAGTGGCAGAAAAAGCTAGGATTAGCGGCGGATTTGTCTAAGATAGCGACCCATGCACACCACAGCGATGTGGGGTTGTTATTAGCACTTGCTTATCCGGATCGTATCGCTAAGGCCCGCGGTGTTGAGGGCTACCAATTAGCCAATGGTACTGGCGTCGTGCTCGCAGCCGATGATGCATTGGCACAAACGCCGTGGATGGTGGTGGCGGATTTTCAAGAAACTGAAGGCAGAAACGCTGGGCGGATTTACTTAGCGAGTCAGCTTCAGCCAAGCTTGTTCGACGGCGAGCTAAAAAACTTGCTGGAAATCCACGAGATCTGTGGCTGGGATGAAGCTAAAGGTCGAGTGATTGCGCAGCGCCAATACAAGGTCGGACAAATTTTAGTAAAAACCGAGACGATTGCTAAGCCTGAACGTAAGCAAATTGTCGCGGCCTTACTGGGCTATATTCGCCAGCAAGGATTACAAATCCTCAATTGGAACGCTAACTTAGAACAGTTTCAATACAGGCTCAAACTGGCAACTGAGTTTGACGCGGGCGGTGACTGGCCCAAGGTTGATGATGAAGCATTATTAGCGAGCCTAGAAACTTGGCTGGCGCCTTACCTCGAAAATGTGAATAATCTGCCGCAATTAGTTAAGCTTGATTGCTTTGGTTTTGTGGCAAACTGTTTGAGCTGGCAGCAGAAACAGCGACTTGACGAGTTATTGCCAACTTCCTGGCAGTTAGTGACTGGTACCTCTGCGCCAATAGCATATGACGAGTCTGGGCGTGCGCTACTGCGTGTACGTCTGCAAGAAACCTTTGGCATGGCGCAGAGTCCTATGTTGGCGCAGGGCAAACTAAAGGTGACGATGGAATTACTCTCTCCGGCCCAGCGTCCATTAGCCTTGACGGCAGATTTAGCCAGCTTTTGGCAGGGACCTTATGTGGAAGTGAAAAAGGAAATGCGCGGCCGATATCCAAAACATCTGTGGCCAGACGATCCTGTGAATACACTGCCGACAAAATTTACCAAGAAGAAAACCTTGGGTTTAGCTCAGCCCTAGCACCACGCCGCTGGTTTTATAACATTTTGTTATGAAAAACTTTGATTCGCACCACGTTAGCTTTGTGCCTATGGCTGATGTCTTTAAATGCATGAATGATGAAGTAGATATGACAACTAAGACGACAAAAAAATCACCCGCTTCCCGTCGGGCTAATCATGGCCGCGGTTTATTTCGACGAATTTGGTCTATCAGTTGGAAACTAGGCTTGGCTGGATTAGCTGTAGTGACTTTTTACAGCATTTATCTTGATCAAATTATTGCGCAAAAATTTGAAGGCCAAAAATGGCATTTGCCAGCACAGGTGTTTAGCCGTTCTATGGCGCTGTATCCCGGTGCTGCAGTCAGCCATCCGCAAATGATGGCTGAGCTTAAGTTGCTCGGCTATCGCAAAGTCGCTAACCCACGCCAAGTGGGAGAGTTTTCGGCATCGAGCACTCGTATTGAATTGTGGCGTCGACCGTTTTTGCATCCTGAAGGCGATCAAGTCGAACAAAGAGTCATGATCAGTTTCGACAGCAATGGCATCAGTTCGGTCACTCGAGTGTCAGATAAGCGCCAGCTTGCTGTGTTCCATCTTGAGCCTGTATTGCTCGACCGCATTATTACTGGCGATGGTGAAGACAGGCTGTTTGTGCCGACCGAAGAAATGCCAAAGTCGATCGTGCAGGCGTTACTGCTGGTGGAAGATCGTAGTTTTTATGAACACCATGGTGTGAATCCCTTCGCGATTGCGCGCGCTGCTTTTGTGAACATCAGCGCCGGTCGCACTGTGCAAGGTGGCTCGACGTTAACTCAGCAGTTAGCGAAAAACTTTTTCCTTTCGAGTGAGCGTTCCTTGCTGCGTAAGGTGCGCGAAGCCTTAATGGCGGTCATTATTGATTTTCGTTACAGCAAAGACGAAATCCTCGAAGCCTATCTTAACGAAGTGTATATGGGGCAGGATAAATCCCGCGCCGTCCATGGTATGGGTTTGGCCTCACGTTTCTATTTCGGCCGTCCTATCAGTGAGTTGACTATCTCCCAGCAGGCATTCTTAGTGGCTGCGATTAAGGGACCGTCTTACTACAATCCATGGAAATATCCGGATCGTATTCAAGAACGCCGTGATCTGGTATTGCGTTTGTTAATGGATGCGGGGGATTTAACCACGGCTGAGTACAAGGTGGCGGTAGAGTCACCCTTAGGGATCCGTAATCTCAATAAACCAGCACATCAAAAATTGCCTTCCTTCTTCGCCTTGGTAAAACAGGAAGTGAACGAGCGTTATGGCGATGCGTTATTAAAGCAATCTGGGGTGAAAATCTATACCACGCTTGATCCTATGGCCCAAGAAGCCGCCGAAATTGCGGTGACTCAAACCCTCAAAAGCTTAGATAAGAGTAATAAATCATTGCAGATTGGTATGGTCGTGACCGACAAATACACGGGCGGTATTGCGGCTATGGTCGGCGATAAAACCCCAGGATTTGATGGCTTTAACCGCGCGGTTGAAATTCGTCGTCCTATTGGCTCGTTAATTAAGCCTTTTGTGTATGCTACGGCTCTGGCACCTAATAGCCAATTTACCTTAGCGACACCTCTTAAAGATCAACCTATTACCTTAAAAAGCGAGCAAGGTAAGACATGGTCACCACAAAACTTTGATAAGAAGTTCAGTGGTCAGGTGCCTTTGTTAACGGCATTGAAAAAGTCGATGAACGTACCGACGGTAAACCTTGGGATTGCTGTGGGTGTGGATGCGGTCGCAACAACATTGGCTAAATCGGGTTGGCAGGAACCGTTAAACGAGTATCCCTCCATGTTACTCGGCGCCGTCAATGGCTCGCCATTAATGGTAGCGCAAGTGTACCAAACCTTAGCTGATAGCGGTGTTTACCGTAAGTTAACCACAGTGACCGCTGTGCTAGATTCTGATAAGAACCCATTGCCAGTGACGCGATTGCCTAAAGAGCAAGCTATAGCACCTGAGACAGATTTCTTAATTCAATTTGCTATGCAGCAAGTTGTGAATACGGGAACGGCGACGCGTTTAGGTAATGCCTTCCCTGGCGTTGGACTTGCGGGTAAGACTGGCACCAGTAACGACAGCCGTGACTCTTGGTTTGCGGGCTTTGATGAGCGTAACGTCGCCGCCATTTGGGTTGGTCGTGACGATAACGGCAAAACCAGTTTGTATGGTAGTAGTGGCGCCATGGCCGTGTATCTTGCCTTCTTAAAGGAACGTCCACCTATTAGTCTGCGCTCAATCCCTGTGAACGGCGTAGTGAAGGGCTTTTTTGACCGAGATACAGGTGTGGCTAAGGAATCCACTTGCAGCAATGTTGATGCGCTTCCGGCATTAGCTGCGACCTATCGTCCTGTGAATAACTGCGGCGACCCTTTGCAGTGGTGGCAGAAAATTTTCTAGGTTAATAGGGTCGATAATGGGCCAATAACGCACTTATGCGTTGGATCTAAAACCTTTTAGTCAGTAGAACCTGTGCCGATGGAAGTGGTGTGATCGAGGGCAAACTCGGGGCACCAATTTTTCCTTTGCACGGGACGTTAATCCAAAGTGAGAAATGACATGTTTAAAACCGCTGCCGCTGTGCATATTTTAGTGAAACACAAAGAACAGGCTGAGGATATTGTTAAGCAGTTGAATAATGGTGCTAATTTTGCTGTGCTCGCTAAGCGTTTTTCCTCTTGCCCTTCGGCCAAAAAAGGTGGCGATTTAGGCGAGTTCAAAAAAGGCCAAATGGTGCCACAGTTCGATAAGGTTGCATTTTCAGGTGAATTACTGGTGCCACATATAGTGAAAACTAAGTTTGGCTGGCATGTGGTTAAAGTGCTGTATCGCACTTAATACCCCAGTAATAAGCGCATCTTCACCGAACGTTATTTTCGACTAATCAAATAGATTGGAAGATTAGGGAGCGATCAGCATGAAATTTAGTTTTAACACCGAAGATGCGAGCCAAGTTTGCGTAGGGGCTTTTGCCCTTGCGGTCCCCGTTGCATTTTCTGAGGAAGCGTGGCATCTCGGTGAGACTTTACCTTTATTGAATATCGGTATGCTTTTTAGTTTATCGCTGCTCTTTCTTGGGGTATTCACCTATCACAGCGTGTTCCAACAGAATATTGCTTCCCGCGTTCCTGTGTTTATTTTTCGTATCGTGGTGGCGTATTTGCTCACTGCCCTCGTGGTTTTCCTCGTGCTGCTTTGCCTCGATAAAGTGCCATTTTTTGAGGATCCACTAACCTCTATAAAACGGATCATAGTGATCACTATGCCAGCCTCTATGGGCGCTATTGTTGTGGATAGTTTTGATAAGGAATGACACTGTTTCGCTAAATCTCATGACTTTTGTCACTGGTTGATTGCGGTTGTCTTGCGCATACTTATTTCCATGTTCTGACTTTGACATTGATTAAGCGTCATAAGCAGATCTAAATGTTGAGCTTGATAACGATAACGCCAATAGATAAAGGAAATGACTATGAACACTGGTGCCCTCGCTTTACTTATCCCAATATTTGCAATTGTTGGTGGATATGTGGTCGCTATAATGAAAATCCGCAACAAACAAGGTGTGTCGACTCGTGAGCAAGTGGCCGAAAACCAAGCTTTTCAGACCGAGTTAGCCATCCTTCGTCAGCGTATCGAAGTGCTAGAGCAGTTAGCCACTGACGATGGTTTTCAGTTAAAGCGTGAATTTAAAAAGGTCTAACGATTTATTCCTTGGCTTATCGGTGGCTAGGCAATACTTACGTATTAGATGTTATTTGTTCTGACAAGGTATTGCTCGCCAAACGATAAATGATGTTGAGTTATTCTAAATGAGTCACGAGTGATGAAAACAGCCTTATTTAGCTAACATTTCTGCGGCATTATCGGCTGTTATATGTCGCGTCATCACGCCATAAAGGCTCTATCTTGCATAAAATCCCGCCTAATATCTGCAGAATAAACCTGAAACGTCAACAGATCCTGATACCCCTGTCATTTGTTTGGCTTTACAAATGTGGGCAGGGTGTTACTTTGTACGCCTTACGTGGGTCAAGTCATCGGGTGAGTTAAATACCTAATTTAAGGTAGACTCGTGATAATTTAGTTATCCATCCCTGTATTGAGTTATTACAAATAGAGTTTATATGTTTCTAGCGCCTTATTTTTCTAAGCAAAATCAAGCTATTTCCGTTTCAGCACAACAAGCCAGTGACTTCGCGAAGAAAATTGCGCAGGACTTTAATCCTATCCACGATGTGGGGGCAAAACGCTTTTGCGTACCGGGAGATTTACTGTTTGCCCTAGTATTGACTCAATATGGTTTGAGCCAGAGCATGAAGTTTAGCTTTGCGGGTATGGTGGGTGATAGCGTCGAACTGCAATTCCCTGAACAAGTGAGCGAGAGTTTTTCGATTCGCGATAGTCGTGAAAAAACCTATCTTAATGTCAGCCGTCATGGCGATGTGAGTTGTTGCGATGCGCAGACCGAATCCTTTATTCGTCAATATGTTGCTTTCTCTGGGCATAATTTTATCGATATTCTGATCCCTTTGATGAAACAACATCAAGTGATGATCAACCCAGAACGGCCTTTAGTGATTTACGAAAGTATGTCGTTTGACTTAACCACTCTCGATTTTGTACAAGTGACCTTATCACTCATTGGCCAAGATTTAAAAATCGACGGTAAACGTGGCGATGTGACATTGCACTTTGAATTACACAGTGGCGACACTTTAGTTGGCACAGGTATCAAAACCTTAGTGATGAGTGGATTACGTGCTTACGATGAGGTTCTTGTACAGCAAATGCGCGCCACCTATGAAGGTCGTAAAACTGATTATTGATTGACGTAAAAGCAATAGGTTGGCGTTTTGTCTTTTAGATAAAGCGCCATGCAATCCTTGATAGCGAGATTAAATGCTAGCAATTAATTGTTATTGACTGATAGCTGCGACACGATTGCTGAGACGTTTTCCGCGCCGCTACGTATTTCTCCCATTACTAATGTTACCTCCGCTAACTGTTGTTTTCCTTCCAGTGCAATACCTTCAACTTCGTTCATCATGCTAGTTGCACTTGTGGTGAGTTGTGTATTTTTAGTGACGACGGCGGCAATCTCACTGGTTGATTTACTGGTTCTGGAAGCAAGCTGCCTCACTTCATCGGCGACAACGGCAAAACCTCGGCCTTGTTCCCCCGCTCGTGCGGCCTCAATTGCGGCATTTAATGCCAGTAAATTAGTTTGATCGGCAATCGAACTAATGGTCGCGACTATGGCTTGAATACTTTGAGATTGTTCATTGAGTTGAGTTATCGCCAAGGTCGCTTTATGGGTTTGCTCGGCAATAGCATTAGAGGTATTTACCGTCGCATTGAGTAAATGTACGCCTTGTTCTGCTTGCTCGACGGTACGTTGTGACGTGGTCAGTGCAATATTGGCGGCTTCACGTACAGCGTGGCTTTGCTCGATCCGCTTGCTGATATCGCTCGCAAATTTAATTACTTTAACCACTTTACCTTGCTCATCCATAATAGGATTGTATGCCGCTTCTAACCAAATCGAATCGCCATAAGCATTTTTACGTTCAAAGAGACCGCTGCTATATCGACCTTGCTTTAGATCGTCCCAAAAGTGTGGATTTTGTCGATAAAACTCATCAAAACAGAAAATACGATGGTGTTTACCAATAATCTGCTCTTTGCTAAAGCCCATTGTCTTTAAGAAGTTAGTATTGGCTTTCAAAATCGTGCCATCGGTAGTGAATTCAATAATGGCTTGCGAGCGATTCAAGGCATTAAAAATGGCCGCTTGGTCGTCAAGTTGGTGCTTATCTTGGGTGATATCAGAGGCTGTTTTCATTATTTTAACGACTTTACCTGCCTGTTTTATGGGGAAGTAAGTGGCTCTAAGCCAGATCTCTTGGCCATTTTTATTCACTCGTGCAAAATTGCCTTCCTGTGGATGACCTGCTTTTAGACTGCTCCAAAATTGCTGGTAGGTAGCAGAATTACCATAAGCCGCCGAGCAAAACAGCTTGTGATGTTGGCCTACGACTTCATTAAGTGAATAACCTACCGTTTTTAAAAACAACGCATTAGCATCGAGAATTATTCCATCAGGCGTAAATTCTACTGTGGCAATACTGTGTTTAATCGAGTCGATGATCGACTCTGCCTCTTGGCGTTTGCTTTCGCTCACTTCAAGGCTTTTACGTAATGAAGAGTTGAACACTGAGATACTCCTGATGAGTCTAACTGACTCAAAAACTGCAGTTCTTTATTGAAAGCTCGATATTTCGAGCTAGATATACTGATAAATATAGCTGTGATTTTAATATGTGGTTTATTTCTATGAAACGCGTGATCGGGATCTATATACCTAAATTGAGTAAAAAAGATCACTATTCCTCGGTTTATTCGCGAATAGGCATAGCTAGAAAGCATTAATGAGGCGATTAGGCTTAATCAGATTGAATTGACGCCAAAGAAAAAGCTGCCAAAGGGCAGCTTCTTAAGTGTCATCTATGCTCGGCGGTTAGCTTAGTTTTTCAATCTTAGCTGGCAGCCCTTGTCTGGCCGAAGCGCCACTTGCCCAATCCACCAGCGGGTAGCGGCCGTGGCGACTCGGATCAAACAGATTCAAGTCGTTCATATTGATGCCTACTCGGATCAGCGGATTGGCGGCGATTTTAAGGTTGTCGATCACTACGTCCCGCGCGCCGAGTTCCTTATGACCATAACCGTGTTCGATAGCGATGCAGTCAGGGTGCACTCCGGCAACACATTCTACTAAGGCAATCACGCTACCGTTGGGCGTGCTGATCTTGACCGTGTCACCTGTGCTGATCCCAAGTCGACTGGCGGTCTTCTCGTTTAGCCGCACCGGATTATTAGGGTGCACTTGGCGCAAACGATCCGAGCCAATACTCATAGAGCTCATGGTGTGGGATTTGTAACTACTGATCAGCAAAGGCCATTGTGATTTATTAAACGCCTTATCGAGCGGTGTGCCATTGGCTAATGCGGGTTGATATAAGCGTGGGCAGCCACTCATAAATTCCCCAGTGAGACTGTTACGGCGACTGCCCACTTCGGGATTCCACAGCATCATAGGTTTTGGCCAAACCTTGGTTGGATTACCCACTTCGTCCCGTGCACCGCTCATATTTTCAAAGCGGCCGCCGCGGGCAAATAAGTAGCTGACTTTTTTGACTTCATCTGGCTTGAGTCTGGCGTTGAGCTCACTTTGAATACGACTCACACCGCTAAGATACATGTCCTCAGCGTTGATATCGGCGACGGCTTTGCCCAAATAGGCCACGTTAGCGGCGCCGTAAAGTGAGTAATCCGCTGCGCGCGTTAACGGATGTAAGCTGCCATCGGCGGCTTTAACGGCATTTTCGCCAAAGCCAGGTAGTTGCAGTTTTATCGCCACTTGGCTCAAGAAAGACTCCATGCACACCACATCGCCACTGGCCATTTTTGTGACCCTTGGTTCGACAATCGGCCAGCGACCTGTTGTTTCTTTTGTCAGAGTCCCATGCCACGAAGGGCTCCAACCCCATGACTCATACGTTAATGTGTCGGGCACGATATAATCCGATAGCGCCGAGGTTTCGTTAATAAAGCTGTCGATACTGATAAACAGTGGTAGCACTTTGGGATCTTTCAGTTGTTCACCAATGGCTTCACCTAGGCCCGCTTGACCATAAATCGGATTGCCCATGTGGTTAATCCATGCTTTGAGTCGATAGGGATAACCGTGCACCGCCGCCGTTAAATGTTCGCCAAGCAAGGGTGATGAAATCGGAAACCAAGGCTCCTTTGCAGGATAAGGCGATTCGCCCGCTTCGACTTTACGGCGATACTCTGAGGTTTTCTCGTAGGGGAATTTAGATCGCGATAGGAATACGCCATTAGGCTCGACCATGCCGTCAAACTCCTGCAGATTATACTTTGGGCCTTTACCAAAGGCGGGAAAGGAACCGCCGGAAGCTAATGCGCCACCTTTTAAATTGATGTTACCTATCATGGCGTTGAGCATCATGATTGCCCACGCGCTATAAAAACCATTAGCGCTCATTGTGCCGCCGTGGGAGATCACCGCAGCCTTAGTGCCATGGCTGGTAAATTTATCCGCGAGGGCGATAATTTGCGCCTCGCTGATATCGCACTCCTTGGCATAGTGTGCGATCTCGAAGCTCTGCGCCGCTTCACTTAACAGTTGGAAACTAGATTTAACCGCAATCATTCCCTTAGGTGTGTCGACGTTTTGGTTAACGTCGAGCTTGGCTTTCTGACTTTGGCTCGCCAAAACTATCTTGTCACTCGCGGCATCGACAACCAACTGCGAGTCTTGCTCGCCGTAGGCTTTGCCGTCGAAAGGTAAGCCAAGATCGCTGGCAAAGAGATATTGGCCATATCTTGGATGGGTAGGTTCGCTGACGATCAAGAATCCTGCGTTACTGAAGCCACGGTAACCTGATGCTTTTGCGGCATCGACATTGGGCGCACTCAAAAAATCGGCGGCATAGCGCTGGTTATCAATAATCCAGCGCAACATGCCCATGGCGAGGGCCGAGTCGGTGGCGGGGCGGATCGGCAGCCAAGTATTGTTACCCGCGCAAGGTTGATTCGAGGTATTGGGTAGCATGGGCGACACCACCACATAACTGAAATTGGTGTTATTCACACGCGCGTTAGCCAATTGTCTTGCTTGGCGTTTAAAGGGATTGCCCGATTGCTGCGGCGACGTGCCGATAAAGAGTAAAAATTCACTATGGTCCCAATCGGGTTTTAAGTGGGCGTATTTTTTCAAATCATCCAATAAAGCGCCCGCTCCAGCACGGTAGGTAAATCCACAGTAAGCGCCGTGGTTGGCAAAGTTGCGCGTGCCAAAGCTGTTGAAGGTGAAGCGTTTGATAATGGCATCGCGGCCTTCATCTGATGCGTTTGAGACCAGTAACTGATTAGCTTTAGGGCCGTATTCTGGATTATTGGCGTCGAGCGGCGTGGCGATATTACGAATCGCTCTTAAGCCTTCGACTTGCCCCTCACCAAATAAATTACCACCTTCGACGACTTCATTCAGCAATTGCTCAAAGCTAATGCTCTGCCATTGGCCGCTGCCGCGCTTACCCACGCGTTTAAGGCATTGGGTGACGCGGTGTGGGCTATCTAATTGTTCTAACATGGCATTACCGCGGGCGCAGGCGGTGGAACGCCCCTGTAGACCTTGTTCTTGAAAGGCGCTAAGCCCGACAAAGGCGGTTTTTATCGGCGTATCGAAATCGATATGTTCCCGCGATGACAGTGGGTGATAGGGATTGCCGCTGATACGGATGATCTTATCGGTTTTTTGATCGATACGAGCGCGCACGCCGCATTTGGTCCAGCAACCTAAGCACATAGTATTGGCGATGCGTTGATCGTCATTGCTGATTAACTGGCCTGACTGTAAATCGACTTTGTATTCAGGTGCTAAGGAATTGCCATGCAGCGGATCTTGGGTTGGTTTTCCTGAAGTACCATTGACGACACCTTTACCTATTTGCGCTAATGTATGGCTATAACCCGCAGCAAATAATCCCACACCACCCGTTACAGCGGCCCCTTTGATAAAACGACGTTTACTCTTATCCATGATGGACTCCTTAATTCTGTAAACTAATTGGGTACTCAGCGAGCAAGTTTTGCTGCAGGCGTGTGGCGAATAAGTTCGGAGACCAGCGCCATTAATGCTAACCAGAGGCCGAAGGTACCAGCTATGCCTAATAGCCCTTCAGGTCCCCAAGGCAGTTGATAGAGATAAGTCCCCGCGCCGTATTTAGGATCGGTTTGCGCTTGAATTAACACTATCCAGCGAAATCCCCACGCAAGGTGAATGGCCGTGAGGCTGACGATTAGCATTGCCATATTGGGTAAGTGACGAATGGCGAGCATCAGTGCTAGCACGGCGAGTGTGACCAGTACCCAAATTGCAGCAAGTTGCCAGCTTGGGCTGGTTTCAAGCAATAATGCGGCTTCGGGGGCCGAGCCCTTATCGAATAACGCCCAGCCGATAAGGCATAGGGCGAATAGACCAAAACTCGCTCTTACCCAGAGTAATAGGCTGTCTTGGGTGCGCTGTTGGTAGCCCTTTAATAGTCGATTCAGTACCACCAAAGTGCCGCAGGCGGCGAGCAGGGCACTCATTGCCATCAAAGGTGGCAGCCAATAGGTATGCCACAGTGGCCGCGCCTTAATGGCCATGGTTTCCATGCCAGTGTAGAGGGCGATACTGCAGGCACTCAGGGCCGTAATCAGTGCGATCGGCTTGATGAATTTGTCACTGTTCCAATCACCGAATCTCAGTAATTGGCCTATTTTATTCACCCAATCTGAGTCTTGATTCGTGGTGTGCTTAGGCAGATATTGACGCAGTAGCAGCCAAGCAAATACTGCGCTGGTGCCCGAGAATACGGGCAGTAAAAAGGCGCCATACCACATCCAAGAATCAGGGCGAACTTGCGCATAAAAATGCCAAGCCCGCAGCGGTTGGTGTAAATCGGCGAGTAAGGCGATAGGAGCGACTATGCCTGCGGTTAACATTAAACAGGCGCAGAGCTTCAGCAATCTGTCATCGGGTTTGGGTTGGCTAAACAAATGTATTGTCGCTACCCATACGCTGGCGTAGGCGAGCCCCATCATAAAAAAGTATTGCACTGCCCAAGGTAGCCAAGTAATGGCGATATCTGGGGTAAAGATTTCTTTAATGACCATGGTGGATCTCCTCGCCAGTATCGGTAAGTAAGGTTCTAACGGGGGCTTGGCCGCTAATCTTGTCCTCAAAAGCGCTGCTCATGCCGATGTAGAACACCCGTGGCGCAGTGTTGGCCGTCGGTTTGAGCACCTTGATGTCGGTTTTGTTGGCGGCAAGCAGTTGGCTTATCTGGCTGTTGGGATTATTCAGATCGCCAATCACACGGGCTTCTCCTACGCATGTTTCGACACAGGCAGGCAGTAATCCTGCATCTAACCTGTGGGCGCAGAAGGTACATTTGTCGGCGGTATTGGTGTCGTGGTTGATAAAGCGCGCATCATAGGGGCAGGCTTGCACGCAATAGCCACAACCAACACACCATTCATTGTTGACGACCACTATGCCGTCCTTGCGCTGGAAGGTCGCGCCCGTAGGACAAACTGGGATGCAGGGCGGGTTTTCACAGTGATTACAAAGTCTTGGCAGCATTAAAAACGCAGGCGGAGTGGTATCTTCCTGCTGCGAGACTTCATACTGCTGCACTGTGGTGCGAAATTGCCCGAGGGGCGGTTGATTCTCGATAGTGCAAGCGACGGTACAGGCTTGGCAGCCCACACAGCGGCGCAAGTCAATTACCATACCGTAACGTTTACCCACTTGGCCTTCGCTGGCACTGTGCATTTGAGGGCTGCGCTTATCATCCTGTGCATACACTTGCACGACAGGGATGAGTGCGGCGCCAACACTGACGCTGGCCATTTTGCCGAGAAACTGACGTTTACTCTTGTCCATACAGATTTCCTTCACTACTTGCAGATGGCGAATAAACTGGCTCATAGACCTAGAGTTAAGGTTTATGGCGAGGTTTACAGGCATTCTGTAAAAGGGGAGGCGGCATAACTATAGTGGTTTTCCACATATCGGGTGTGGACTTGATCTAGCGCAACAAATATCCGTTAGAATAGCCTTCAAAATGCTAGGGTTTTATTTTTTGTTACTTGAGTTTGGCCTGCTTCCAATTTGAATTGGATCTGCTTTTAACTGAATTTGAGCTTGAGTTGAATTTGAGTGATTGGGGATAAAGGATTGCACTTCACGTTATTGAGGATGATGAAAACAGTGTTTAGCTCAGGGATGTCGCTCAAGCGGCCGTTATCGATTCAGGGGCAAATTGCAACTAAGGTGACAACACGAATGATTTTCAGGATGGCACTAGCCGTGGCGTTAGCGTGCTTGCTCGCTTCGGCAAACGTGTTTGCCGCCGAGCCGCAGAATCAAAGCGCGCCTTCGGATGTAATGGAGGCTGAGGTTGTTGCGCCAGTCGCTAACGAAGAGACCGGTTATCAAGTGGTCGATGTGGGCGTGTTAGCCATCCGCGGTTATAAGGCGACGATTAACCGCTGGCAGCCGTTAATGGGTTGGCTCGAAACCCAAATTCCCAACAGTTACTTTAGGTTACATCCTCTCTCCCTCGATGAGCTCGCTAAGGGCGTTGAAACCCAAGGGCTCGATTTTGTGATCACTAACCCAGGGCAATTCGTGTTGCTGGCGCGGCAATATTCCCTTACTTGGTTGGCGACCCTGCGCAGTCCGTTAAATAATGGCGCGGCGATGCAAGTGGGTTCGGCGCTGGTGGTGCGCGCCGATTCACCCTATCAGACTTTAACTGATCTCAAGGGACGTCGACTCGGGATAGTGTCGAAAAATGCCTTCGGCGGTTACTTGACCTTAGTGTACGAAGCGCAGCTAAAGGGCATAGATTTGCCTCGCTTTGTGGGTGAGATTATTCCGCTGGGGTTCCCGCTAGATAATCTGTTGTATCAGTTAGATGATCAAAAAAGTGGTAATTATGCGGCGAAAGACAATCGACTGGATGCGGCTGTGGTGCCCGTGTGTCAGCTTGAGCAGATGCAAACGGAAGGTCTTATTAATATCGCCCATTATCGAGTACTCGATAATCAAGCGCCTGCGGGATTTAATTGCCAAGTCTCGACCCACCTTTATCCCAACTGGTCTATGGCAAAGACCAATCGCGCCTCCCAGTCTCTGGCTAAAAGTGTGACTCAAGCTTTGCTGGCGCTGCCTGAAGATCATCTCGCCGCTAAGTCTGCTGATTCGGCGGGCTGGACCACGGCCGTGAGTCAGCTTGCGATCGATCAACTGCTTAAAGATCTCGATATGCATCCTTTGCAGGCACCATGGTGGCAAAGGGCGTGGCAGTGGATCAAGTTACATCAACAATGGGCTTGGCTTGTGTTAGGGATTTTGGTTTTACTCAATGTGTATCATTTTTGGCTTGAATACCGCTTTAGCCGCCGCGGCCGTGAGTTGATTAACACTCAGCGCCAACTCAATGAAAACCGTGCGTTACTGGAACATGCCCAGCGTATTGCTATCGCGGGCGAGCTTGGCGCGAGTCTCTCCCATGAACTGAATCAACCTTTGGCGGCGATTGGCCATTATTGTCATGGCGCCGAAGTGCGATTACAGCGGGGGACGAGCCCTGAGGAGTTGCAATCTGTATTGGCGCTGATCCAGCAGGAAGTCACGCGCGCCGACAATATTATCAGTCGCTTACGTAATTTATTGAAGAAGCGACCTGTGTCGAAACAGCCTTTGTATCTGCATGAGTTGGTCAATGATACTGTGCCACTGCTTGCCTATGAGTTTGAACAACATCAAATCAATCTTGCCGTCAATGTGAATGGTGAACCCTATTTACAGTCCCTCGATGAAGTTGGCATGCAGCAGTTGTTGCTTAACTTGCTGAAAAATGCCTTTGACGCCTGCGTTCAGCGGTTAGAGCTTGAATCCAGTGGCACCGAACAGAGCATCACGCAAAAGCCATACACACCTACGATCGATATCGATCTTCGCTATCAAGAATGTACGCTCTTGCTGACAGTCACAGATAATGGCACAGGGTTAACCGAAGAGACCAGTCTGCTGATGCAAGCATTTTATTCCACTAAATCAGAGGGGTTAGGTTTAGGCTTAGTGATTTGCCGTGATATTGCCGAGAGCCATGGTGGTACGTTTAGCCTAGAAAGTGCTATGGGTGGCGGTTGCCAAGCGCAGGTGGCTATACCGCATAAACCTGAACCCAATGGAGCACAATAATGAGTCTTGATCTATCTGTGTATTTAATCGATGACGATGACTCAGTGCGTCGTTCTTTGCGTTTTATGCTTGAAAGTTATGGCCTTAAGATCACCGACTTTGATAGCGCCGAAGCCTTTTTTACCGCCGTAGACTTAACACTACCGGGTTGTGCGCTGGTCGATGTGCGTATGCCGGGTTTGAGTGGTCAGCAGTTGCATCTTGAATTAGTGGCAAAAAATAGTCCGCTAGCGGTGATTTATCTCACCGGCCATGGCGATGTGCCAATGGCGGTAGATGCGCTTAAATTAGGTGCGGTGGATTTTTTCCAAAAGCCCGCCGATGGCGCTAAGTTAGCCGAAGCGGTCGTCAAAGCGTTGGAACATACCAAGGCGCATCATCAAGACAATCAGTATCTTGAGACTTATCAAGCGCTCACGCCAAGGGAGCGGGAAATACTCAACCTGATTGCCCAAGGCCTGAAAAACCAAGAGATCGCCGATAGTCTCTGTATTGCCATGCGCACGGTCGAGATCCACCGTTCCAATTTGATGAAAGGCATGCAAGTGGGATCGCTGGCGGAAATGATGCTGATCTACAGTCGGATCGCCGAACGCCTGCGCCTTGAAGATAACCGCTAAAATTTACCTTTTACTGCGCTAATTGCCGCTTTGTTAGCCGCCTATTTTGGTTAAGTTGTCGTATCATTGACCGTTTGATTTGAGCCTAGCTATAGGGTTATGTTTTTGCTGAGCAATGGGCTGAGATGTGAGCCAAGGCATTAGTGCATCGCCGCTTAATTGCCAATACACTGTGATTGCCTTATTTTAGGGGCACTATTTTTAGGCCACGATTTTTAACATCACTTTTTAGTCACTTTTTTAAAGTGTTTATTTACAGTGACGATTTTAATGTCAGTGGCCCTCTTGGATTGTTTTCTCTTATTTGTGTAGAAGCTTCTGCAGCTTAGATAAGACTCTCCTGTTTGCATAAGGAATGAAATGGCAAGCTTGATTCGTATTGTGCTGATTGATACGCACCTTCCGGGCGTGGTGGAACTCGCCCTCAATGGTCATACCAACATTTGTGGTACTAACGCCTCGGGTAAAACGACATTACAACGTCTAGTCCCTGTTTTTTATGGTGAATACCCAAGCCGCGTGGTGCCTTCGACCCGCGACAGTTTCGAGCGTTGGTATTTGCCACACGATTCAAGCTACATCATTTACGAATATCAAAAGGCCGATGGCTTACTGTACCAAGCCGTGCTGGCCTCTGCGGGCGATGGTAAGGGCGTTAACTATCGTTTTATCGCCAAAGGTTTTGAGCTAAGCGATTATATTAAATCGCAAAATGGCGACACTATTCTGTGCCACACCATGGCGGAATTAGGCCGTGATTTAAAACGTGCCGGCATCGCGACCACTAATTTGCTTAATACCCGTGAATATCGCGCCATTATTCAAAACGATCGCACCCTATTAAGCACGGGCAGTAACCGTAGTGAACTACGCGGTTATGCACGCCAATTTGCCCTGTGTGAGGGGGAGCATTCCCTGCGCCACATCGAAAAACTCGCTAAAGCGGTGCACTCCAAAGAAGGCAAGATGGAGACGGTCAAATCCATGATCGCCGCCATTTTAGAGGAAGATGGGGTTAATCCGCCCAGCTCACGTTTGAATCCGCAGCGCGTTGAAGCGTGGATCCGTGAAAGCCAACTTATCCAAGGCTTTGAAGTTATTCGTCCTGAGTTTGAAAAACTCGAGCAAGAATTTAACCAACTGCTTAGCGCCGAACTGCGTTTATCGAGTCTGTCTCGCGGTTATCGCAACGATGAAACCTTAGAAGCCGATCGCCAAGATATTCAACAAACCTTATCTAAGGAACTGAATTTAAAACTCAGATTGCTTGATGATGAATGGAAAGAGCAGCGCGATGAGCTCAATCTCGATTTATCGGCAGCTAAGGGCGATGTGGCAAAGTGCGAGTATGAGCTCGATGCCATTGAAGATCAGCATGCTGCCTTTTTAGATGCCAACATAGAGCAAGCCAAGGCCGATCTTGAGATGCTGCCGAACTGGCGCACCGATGTTGAAAACCTAAGTGAACGCCATAAGCTGCAAACCGAGAAGCACCAAGACATTGAGGCGGCGTACAATGCCCGTCGCAGTAAGATTGGCGAGCAGTTAAACCGCGAGCTTGAAGGTTTGCATGCCGACCAAGACAAGCAGCGTGAAGCCCGCGATAAACAACGTGAAGTGGCGCGCACCGATATTGACGCCTTAGAGCTGCAATGGCGCAACCAAATGGATGCGGGCAAGGCTAGCTTTAGCGAGCAGGAATACCAATTCAAACTCACTGCCGCCGAGCTTAAATTGCGTGTTGATGGCGTGACTTACACCGAAGAAGAAAAGCTGAGTCTCGCGATTTTCGACGAACGTATTCACCGCGCCGACGAAGAACAAGAAAGCTGCAATGCCAAGGTTGAACGCTTAAGTAGCGATGAACGCAAGCTCAGAGCCAAACGTGACCAAGCTAACGAAGCCTTGCGTATCGCCACCTTAAGGGTGAACGAGCGTCAAACTGCGCTGGATGAATTGCACCATATGCTGTTCCCGCAATCCCACACCCTATTGGAGTTTCTGCGTAAAGAATCCCAAGGCTGGGAGCAAAGTTTAGGTAAAGTGATCGCGCCTGAACTACTGCATCGCACTGATTTACATCCAAGCTTAGTGACTGAATCGAGCGAAGCTTTCTTTGGCGTGCATTTAGATCTTAAAGCGATCGATGTGCCTGAATATGCCGCCTCCGAACAAGAGCTGCGGATTCGGTTAAGCAAAGCCGAAGAAGCCCACACTAGCGCCCAAGAAATGCAGGCCGAGGCCGAATCTCAGCTGGTGGCCATTAATGGCGAGTTGGATAATCTCAGCCGTGAACTGACCTTTGCCCGCACAGCGTACAAAAATAGCCGTGACGATCTGCGTCGCCTATTTGATGAAAAGCGCAGCGAGCAAGAGAAAATCAACAAAGCATTGAGCGAGCGCAAAGCCCATGCGGGACAAAGACTGACTCAACTCGATGGTGAGCTGAAACAGCTTAAACATCAGCACGAACTCTGGCTCGAAGATCAAAAAGAGCAAGCGCTTGAAGCGCGCATGGAAAAGAATGCCTATTGGCAGGAAGTTATCGGCGCGCTCGACAATCAACTCGGCCAAATTAAAGCGACCATTGAAGGACGCCGTGAAAGTGCCAAAATCGAGCAGAAAGCCTGCGAGACTTGGTACAAAAACGAGCTTAAATCCCGTGGTGTGGATGAGGATAATATCCTCAAACTCAAGCAACAAATTCGTGAGTTAGAAACCAAAATCAGCCGCGCCGAGCAGCGTCGCAGCGACGTACTGCGCTTCGACGATTGGTATCAGCATACTTGGCTTGCGCGCAAACCTAAACTGCAAACTCAGCTTAGCGATGTGAAGCGCGCGGTATCGGAAATCGATCAACAGCTTAAGGCGAAAACTCAGGATGTTAAGGCCCGTCGTCAACAACTTGAAACCGAGCGTAAAGCGTCCGATGCGGCGCAGGTTGAAGCTTCTGAAAACTTAACTAAATTACGTGCCGTAATGCGTAAACTCGCCGAGCTTAAGTTACCGACCAATAACGAAGAAGCCCAAGGCAGCCTAGGCGAGCGTCTGCGCCAAGGTGAAGACTTGCTGCTAAAACGCGATTACTTGATGGGTTCGGTGAAGCAATATGTGGAGCATTTTGACTCAGTGATCGCCAGCAAGTCAGGTTCGGGCCTTGCCGAAACCTGGGAGCGTGCCCGCGAAGAATCGAGCTTTATCAACGATAAAGGTATTCGCCTGCTGGATTACCGTAAGTTAGTGCCACAGCTTGAGCAATTGTTGAACGTGATCGTGCCGCAATCGATTACCGCGCTGCGTGAGCAAGGACGGATTTTCGGCGTCGACTTAACCGCTTTCTACGATGTGTTAGCCGATATCGACCGCCGCATTGCCTCCCAAAGTGCGCGTATTACCCGCGAAGTGGGCGAAGAGTTATTCCTCGATGGCGTGTCTGAATCGGCGGTACGCATTCGTTCGCGCATCAGCGAGTTAGAGTTCTGGCCTGAGCTTGAGCAGTTCGTCAAAGCCTTTAAGCATTGGAAAGCCGATGGCTTTAATGGCTTGCCCGATGAGGATTACACCAACAGCATGCGCCGTGCCTTAGACATTATCGGCCGCGCCGCATTAACGGGGGGTATCTCTAAGTTGCTGGAAATCGAGCTGCGCCTCAAAGAAGGTAACAGCGACTTAATCATCCGCACCGACAGACAGCTTAACGAATCCTCAAGCCACGGTATGGCGTATCTGATTTTGTGTAAGTTCCTGTTGGCATTCACGCGCTTGCTGCGTGGACGCGCCGATGTGACCATTCACTGGCCAATTGATGAGTTGGGCACTTTGCACCATACCAACGTGAAGAAGATTTTCGACGCCTGCGAAAACAACAATATTTGTGTGCTGGGCGCCTTCCCGAACCCTGAGTCTGAGGTGCTGAACTTGTTCGCCAACCGTTACATTATCAACAAACAAACTAAGAAGTTGCAGGTGGTGAAGCCTAAGGTCAACCCAATAGCAGACATGTTGAACAAGCGTTTGTCGAAGGAGGCCATCTAATCATGCTTGAATTAAAACAAACCAAGATGTTGCAGCTGGTAAAACCTAAGGCTAACGTGAAAAGCGCAATTGCCGACATGTTGAATAAGCGTTTGTCGAAGGAGGCCATCTAATGAGTGATGCAACCCAAACCGTATTAGTTGGCACTGGCGCTTTGATTGAGCTGTTACTCAAGGGCGAGTTTATTTGCCGCACCACCAATGAAGAAGGCTGGCGCGCCCTTAAAAATAGCAGTACCCGCGAGCGGGTCGAAGCTTATCTCAATCAAATCAACCGTACCGTGGCGTCTGCCGCCGAAGGTGATGTGTTCTTCTGCGGTTACTTACAGTTAGGCGATGCCGAACGTAAAGTGATTTCATCGCAGTTTAAAGATATCTGTCAGGCATTGATCCCGCTGGTGGAATGGTTGGTATTAGTGCAAGAAGCCAGTGGCCAAGATGCGCCGCTGAGCGAAGGTGCGCCCGTGCGTTTAACCGAGCTGCAAAGCCGTATCGAAGACACGCCGGCGTTCCGTGAGCAGTTAGCCAAGCTCAGCCAATATCGTTTATTTGGCTCAACTAGCACTAACAGCGATGCGCAAATCAAATTAGTCTTCAAACGCTTAGTCGAACTCGGCTATTTAGTACGACCCAATGCGGAGAAGCAAATCTATATCGCCACGGGCAAGCTGGATTATCTGTATGAAGTCATTCGTTTTATCGATGAAACCGAAGGTTTAAGCCTAGAAGCGCAGGCAGAAACGGCGACCCAGCGGGATCTAATATAATGTTGGCACTGTTAAACCTAGGTAAAAGCTGCGACCAAGGAGGCCATGATGAGCAGTAACTTACATCAGGCGGGTGTGAAACTGCTCAAGCAGTTAGGTCGCCATGCTGACATCATTATGGACACCTATTTAGCGGGCTCTCTTAACGAGGATGCGCACGATCCAAGCGTGGTCGAAAAGCTTAAACAGGCAGGGATTTTATGGCGGCCAGAGCCAGATCAGGAGCTGCGGCTTAAGCGTTCTGTGCGTGCCTTACTCGAAGAAGGCTTAAGTGACGAGCGCAATCGCCAAATCGACTCTAATGTCGGTTCGGCCTTAGCCACGATTAAAACCTTGGCCGATCATTATAAAGAGGCGCGTCATAGCTCAGACTACAGCGCCGCCGAGGCCTATTTATCAGATTTAAGCGAGCATGTTTATAGTTTCGCCGACAGTCTGCGTTATTCGATCCGTGTGCTCTGGGGCCGCATTAATAACGAGTTCGGTTATGTGGGTACGATCAACGCTAAGATCCGCGAAAACGAATTAGCTCAAAGCCAAGTGTCTGAATTGCTTAATGGCTTAGAGATGTTCCAGTTTAGTGAGCTAGGCGAAATCGCTGGCGATATCCGTGAACTGCGCAAGCTCTTAGTGACGACTTTGCAGGAAACCATGAGCGACTGCGCCCAGGAACTGAGCGTAGTGCAGGGGCGTTTACTCGAACTCTTAGGACGCTTCAGACAAATCCGTGGGCGTACCCGTTTGCTCAAGGGCTGGTTGCTCTACACTGATTTGCATCCGGATTATCGGCCTGCGGACCATGTGTCCCACAAGGAAATCCCGAGTCTATTTAATCGCGCCGAAATCTTGCTCGCCCCTGCATCGGTGGACGTGCACAACGCCAGCCAAGAGCTGGAGTTGATGGGCATAGTCGCGCATATCAAGGCCATCAGCCGCCATCCTGTAATTGCGGCTGTGCGTGAGCATGATGTATCCGTTTCTATCACCCAAAGTGAAGACTTCGATGTGCCGGATAATCCACTCAAACAAGCGGTGGATGAGTATTTCGTCGATGTAATTGAGTCTGGCCTGCGCCAATCGGCGCTGGAATATCTGGCGGATAAGGCTTTGCCTTGGGACGCTGAAAGCTGGATTTATCAAGTGATTGGTGGCTACGAAGGTCTGCCCGATGAACACAAAGCTTACTTTGAGCTTGAGCCATTGGGCGAACCGCATCCCATCTATAGCGGCAACTTTATCATTCGCGATGTGGAATTATGGCTCGCCTAGGCCAACAACAATTACAACTGTTGGAGAACGCTTTTATTAAGCGTTCTCCCAAGGTTAAGCTCACGGCTAACTGGCGCGCTATTTACCGCGAGTTAGAAGTGGGTGAGTTAGACGGATCCGAAAAGTATCTGTGTTTTGCGCCCAAAGATTTTGAACTGCTAAGGCAAAGCGTGTTGGCGTTAATGGGGCTTGATTTAAGGCAGCTTGATTTTAATGTCGATCGCATGGCGATGTCCGCCAAAAGTCACGATGAAAAGCTCGCTAAGATACGCCCTGAAGCCGAATACGTTTTGATGAAGTATCTAGGTTTCGAATCTTCACCAACTGGGATTTCAACTCGCACATCACTGCGAATTCCTTTGGATGAAGCACAAAAGCATTGCCATGAACTCAATGTCGCAGCCATCCTAGTGGTTGAAAATTTGGATGTATTTGATGTTATCTATCAAGCGCGTTTACCACAGGATTTAACTCATGTGATGGTTATCTACCGAGGTAGCGGTCATCATTCCCCGATTGGCGTGCGGCATTTTTTGCAAGCGATGGCAAATAAATTACCGATCATTGCCTTTACCGACTTAGATCCCGCAGGGTTACAAATCGCCCATACTTTAATGGGCGTGACCCATTGCCTTGTGCCACAACTTGCGCTGACAGCACCTGCTGAGTTATTGGCAATAGCACAAATTAATTCTACTGATGATTTCGACAAGCAAGCGAAACAGGTTAAGTATTTACAAAATACCGAGTTAAAGCATTGGCAAAAATTAGCCGTTTGGCTAAATCAACACCATATTAGTATCAAACAGCAGCACCTGCTGCATCATCGGCTTGAGCTAGTACTACTGGCATACAGTTAACCTTTATCCTTCCCCATATCTCTGTAAAATGCGATATAAGTGGTTTTAAATGCTGATTAAAGTGTTTATTCAGTTTTTAAATCTAGAGTTATCCCAATAAAACCCGTTAATCGTGATTTTTTTGTTTTAATTCTGTTATTATTTTTATTTTAAAATAAAGTGGTCAACTGGTTGTTTATTATTCAGTTGTTTTTATTTTATTTAAAATCATATGGATATAAGTTTTTTGTGATGTGTTTTGCTTAATTTGAAATTAAATAAGTAAATTTATTCATTGAATTAACGGCTAGCATGTTTCACTATCCCCGCCTGAGCCAAAAATGGATTGGCAATTGTGCTCATCATGGAAGATGAATAACAAATAAATGACCTTTCTGGGGAAATCACAAGCATGATGAAATCACTTTCGACGCGGATCTTTATTGGTCTGTTTGCCGGCCTTATTTTCGGCACAATAGTGCAATACTTCTTAAACGATATCGGTTTTTTCTCGGGTAATTTAGTCGAGCTTGCCGGTGGCGTTGGTACTATGTTCGTCAATATGATCATGATGCTGGTTGTGCCACTCGTGTTTGTGAGCATCGTTTGTGGTGTCTGTGAGCTGCAAGATCTCAAAAGTTTTGGCCGCTTGGGCGGTAAGACCTTCGGTTTTTATATCATCAATACCTTTGTCGCAATCGCGACGGCATTATTAGTGGCACTGCTACTCGAACCCGGTAAAGGTGTAGATATGAGCAGTACGGATGGCGTAGCGATTACAGCAACTGAATTGCCAAGCCTGATGGCGCTGGTGATCGACATAGTCCCACGTAATCCTGTGACGGCTTTTATGTCGGGCAATATGCTACAAGTGATCTTTATGGCCTTGTTGCTTGGCGGTGTGATTAAGTCCCTTGGGGAGCATGTTGCGGGTGCTGTCCAAGGTTTTCAAACAGCCAATAGAATCATGATGAAACTGATTTCTGTGGTGATGAGTCTTGCGCCCTATGGTGTATTTGCCTTGATGTTTAAACTTGGCGCGACCTTAGATGCCGGTGTGTTTATGAGTGTGGTTGAGTATATGGTGCTGATCCTCGCGCTGTTGCTACTGTGGATTTTTGTGGTTTATCCTATGGCAGTGGGGATATTTACCCCAATTTCAGCCAAAACCTTCCGCGAGAAGACCCAAGAGCAAGTGCTGTTTTCACTCTCGACTGCAAGCTCAAATGCGACTATTCCTGTGACCATGCGTACTTTAACGGACAAGTTAGGCGTGAACCGTGCTGTTGCTGGTTTTGGTGTACCGCTGGGTGCAACCATGAACATGGGCGGTGTGGCGATTTATATCACTATTGCGATTTTCTTTGTTGCCAATGCTTTTGGCATGCCCATTACCACTGAGCAATTGCCTTCGCTGTTATTTAGTGTCTTCCTATTATCTGTCGGTGCGGGCGGTGTGCCCGGTGGCGGCATGGTGATGATAGGTGTGTTAATCCATCAAATGGGATTACCGATTGAAGCCTTTGCCATAGTGGCGGCCTTAGATCGGATTATTGATATGGTGCTGACATCCTGTAACGTGGTTGGTGATACTGCGGTGTTGACCATAGTGGATCAAACCGAGAAAGTGCATCAGCTTGAGTCGGCGAAGAGTTAATGTGCCATTAAGTCGTATTCTATAAAAACAAAAGCCACTGAAAACAGTGGCTTTTGTTTAATATTCTCTATGCTGGTACTGATGCGTTGCTAGGTTGGCATCAACTATGTTAGCCCATTACTTAGTGCGAGTAATTTTATCCAGATAGCCCATGGCAAAGGCTGATAATACAAAGGTGATGTGTATTAACAGATACCACATGATTTTGTCGTTATCGATATTCTTCACATCCATAAAGATTTTCAGTAGGTGAATAGACGAAATCGCCACAATCGACGCCGCCACTTTGTTTTTCAGTGAGCCAGAATCTAATTTACCCAGCCAACTTAGCTTCTCACTGTCTTCGCCCACATCCAGCTGCGAGACAAAATTCTCATAGCCAGAAAACATCACCATCACAATCAAGCCACCGACAAGGGTGATATCAATCAAAGACAGGGTCACCAGCACTAAATCCACTTCCGTCATCTCAAAAATGATCGGCAGAATATGGAAGATTTCTTGGAAGAATTTAATGCCTAAGCCCAATAACACCAGACTCAGCCCCAAGTAGATGGGCGCCATAATCCAGCGCGATGCATACATGAGTCTTTCAAATATTTTTTCCATTTGGAGTAAACCCTTAGTGGTTAAAGCACAAAAATCGAATCTATGATGCTAAAACAATAACATACTGGGTTAAAGCCGCGCTATCGGCGGATAGTTTTTCAATTCGATAATGGTATGAAACTCTTTATGCGGCCTTGCGGCCGAGGTGGATCAACAAAGTCGTGGGGCTTCACCCCACACCCGACCAAGGAGGACTGCTCGTCCTATCCTCCTTGGATGCTCCATGACGCCCCTAGCGAAGTTACATGCATTGATTAGTGGCTTCGTGCTTATTCGAAAATCGCTAACGCTTCCGATGGTACATCCTGTACCCCGAAAGCTAGCTCGGCATCCATGCCTCGCTCACGCTATTTTCTTCAACGCCCTTCAGCAACTTCACAGGGGAGGTGAACTTCTGTGGCCACTGTGTGGGCTGTAACTACTGAAAGAGTTATGTCTGTGCCATCTTTCCCGCTCATTTTCCCTAATAAGTTTATCATCGATGACATTTGTCATCCTAGATTGCTGACAACTCACACTGCCGTGATGGACATTTTACGCAGATACTTAAGTCATCTAAACAAGGAGGCTTAATCATGCAACATAAATCACTGGACCAACAATTAATCGAATACCGTCAACAACGTGCTTTAGCTATGCCCTTATCCGGCATGATTGTGTGGAGCTTACTGTTTGTATTGAGCTTTGTATTACCTCCTTCGCAGTTGGTGATGGCGGTCTTTATCGGTACTGGTTCTATTATCTACCTTGCCATGGGTATTTCGCGGCTGACGGGCGAGAATATCTCGTTTAAGAAAAGCGCTGAGCGTAATTGGTTTGAGACTGTGTTTCTCGCTGCGATGGGGATGAGTTTTTTAACCTTTAGCATCAGTATTCCCTTTTTTATGGAAAATTATCTGGCTTTGCCTTTCGCCCTTGCGGTGCAAACAGGTTTAATGTGGTTAGTCCACGGTATTTTAGCTGCGCAAAAGGTGGCCATAGTGCATGCGATAGTGCGCACTTTAGCCTGTGTGGCAGCTTTCATGCTTTGGCCTGAGTTGAGTTTTCAGCTTCAACCTTTGATTGTGGTGGTGTGTTATGGGTTTTCGATTCCACTCATGGAACGTCGTTGGAAGATTCAGCAAAATCTTTGTGTTGCAAGTTAGTTGTTAGTCAGTTTTGCGGCCTTACGGCCGAGAAAGTCGTGGGGCTTCACCCCACACCCGACCAAGGAGGACTGCTCGTCCTATCCTCCTTGGATGCTCCAAGACGCCCCTAGCGAAGTTACATGCATTGGTTACTGGCCTTGGTCTTATGGATAAATTGCTATCGCTTCCGAAGGCAACGTCCCTGTACCTACGAAAGCTAGCCGGACATCCATGTCCGGACTCACGCAATTTATTCCAACGCCCCGCGGCAACTTCGCAGGGGATGGTGAACTTCTGTTGCCTTGGTGCTAGCTGTTAGTCCTAAAGAGTTGTGCCTGTCCCATCTTTCGTGGGTTTATGAGTCTTGCGGCCTATCGGCCGAGGTCGGTTAAAGTCGTGGGGCTTCACCCCACACCCGACCAAGGAGGACTGCTCGTCCTATCCTCCTTGGATTCTCCAAGACGCCCCTAGCGAAGTTACATGCATTAGTTAGTGGCTTCGTGCTTATTCGAAAATCACTAACGCTTCCGATGGTACATCCTGTACCCCGAAAGCTAGCGAGGCATCCATGCCTCGCTCACGCGATTTTCTTCAACGCTCTTCAGCAACTTCGCAGGGGATGGTGAACTTCTGTTGCCTTGGTGTTAGCTGTTAGTCCTAAAGATTTGTGCCTGTCCTATCTTTACCCGAGGTGACCATATATGTCCTATTTTTTGTTAAGCGATATTGTCCACAACTGTTTTATTAATTTACAACGGTGAAAATTTTGAGGGGTTAATATCGAGCCTTCTTAAGTCAAATGGCCTTAATCTGCTTTCTTCAAATAACTCAATCATGCTTTTAAAAAGATACATCTTCCTATGTTCATCAACTACCAAAGGATTTTCTTTTAATAACGTAGCATTGCATGCAGACATAACCATAGAGCCGAACTCAATTAGCTGTTTATCTGACCAATCTTTCATATACCGATTTTTTTGATATTGGTCTACTATAAATGCTTGACCTTTCTTGGGTATTTCTAATTTTGGTTGATTCAATTTCTCAATTTCAAACTCATCTTCACCAGAATCTTGGAGTTTGTGGTTACAATTATTAAAGTAAGAATAGTGCTCAAAAAGCTGCTTCAAAGCCATTGCTGCTTGTTTGCTAACTTGATTCTGTGGAACGTTATCATTAGTTATTCCGTAGATCGGTATAACTGGGCCACTTAGGTGCGAATTTTTTACTTTATGAGTGCCTTGAATAAGTGTGACGTAGTTAATGTGTGAAAATCTTAGCTCAGTTCCTATTTTTTGACTTATCCTTTTGCATATATAATCGACTAAAATATCTGGTTCAAAAAAGTCAGCTAACTCGTTAATAATAATCAGCCCTCCAGCAGTTTGACTATTCATATTGAGCAATTCGATTGTGTCTTTGATTTGCTTATTTGCATTGCTCATGATTTCTTCAATATGACGAAATGCAACCGTTTCAAATTTGCTTATTAGCCTTTCTCCATCAGGCATTAGACTCACAACATTTCGAAAGTTGAGTTCACCATAGATTGCTGGGAAATCTGGCCGCTTCATTATCCCATGAAAGAAGTCTTCCATTTTGAGGGTTGGATTTTCTTTGTGTAGTGGTCAAGTAAAATTGGCCACGATTTTAGAGTCATTCCAATATAAACGTTCTGACTCATTTGGCGTTAACCCACCATTATATTGATTGGGTCTGGTCTCACTGTAATATCCAGTGATGTAATTTGTGATCTCTTTATCTGCTTCTGTAAAATTCCCATAACCATTGGCGGGTATCCACTCAGATTTCAAACTTCTAAAGAAACGCTCCATTGGTGCGTTATCCCAACAATTCCCGCGACGACTC
>NZ_JAKKRK010000031.1:0-61986 GCF_025654545.1 Shewanella sp. SM20
AGAGACTGTAACTAATTTTGTGTAACTGCTTATCAAAAAGTACTCTATAGAGAGTCAAGGATAGGCAGATTACTCATGAACAACAAAGATATTGAAGCTTTTGCTAAAGAAGCAGCTAAAAGCATTAAAACACCTGAAGACTTAAATCAATTCAGTCAAATGCTTAAAAAGATAACGGTTGAGGCCGCCCTTAATGCCGAAATGGACGAGCACCTCGGCTATGATAAGCATCAAAAATCTACCTCAACTAATAGCCGTAACGGTAAAACCAGTAAGCGTATTCAGACTGAAGATGGCCAGTTTGAGCTTGATACGCCACGAGACCGTGACGGCAGCTTTGAGCCTAAATTGGTCAAAAAGCACCAGTCCAGATTTACCTCGATGGACGATAAAATATTGTGGCTCTACGCTCAAGGCATGAGTACCCGCGATATCGTTCAAGCCTTTGATGAATGGTACGGCGCAGATATATCGCCAACGTTGGTTTCTCGTGTAACCAATGCCGTTCTCGAGCAAGTGGTAGAGTGGCAGAGCCGGCCTTTAGATGCCATTTACCCCATAGTTTACCTTGATTGCATCGTCGTAAAAATCCGTCAGGATAAGCGGGTTATCAACAAATCTATTTTCTTAGCGCTAGGTGTTAACCTTGAAGGCCACAAAGAGCTGATGGGGCTTTGGATAGCGGAAAATGAAGGCGCTAAGTTCTGGCTAGGTGTACTCACTGAGCTGCAACAACGAGGCGTTGAGGACATTCTCATCGCTTGCGTAGATGGCCTAAAAGGCTTCCCTGACGCCATAAATACCGTTTATCCAACCACTCATGTCCAACTCTGTATCGTGCATATGATTAGGAACTCGTTAAAGTACGTATCGTGGAAAGACTATAAGGCGGTAACCGCTGGTCTTAAAAGCATCTACCAGTCCGCTACGGAGGAAGAAGCGTTACTCGAACTCGAGCATTTCAGCAATGCCTGGGATGACCAATACCCTCAAATCAGCAAGTCGTGGCATAACCATTGGCATAACTTAACTACGTTCTTCAACTACCCTCAGGATATTCGTAAGGCTATCTACACGACCAATGCCATTGAGTCATTAAATAGCGTGATTAGGAGAGCGTTGAAAAAACGTAAGGTGTTTCCTAATGATGACTCGGCCAAGAAAATGATTTACCTTGCCATAAAAGAAGCCAGTAAAAAATGGACCATGCCCATTCAAAACTGGCGTACTGCGATGAGCCGATTTATTATTGAGTTCGAAGACAGAATTGTGAAGCATATTAACTAAATTGCAGTTACACAGAATCTGTTACACCCTCTATTTGTTAAATCAAATTGTTAGTAATATTCTCTCGAACGCCTTTACCCATGCATTCCAAGGACATGAAGACAATCTTATCCACATTAGTGCGACTTTGGATGAAGAATCAATTCAAATCAGCATTCAAAATAATGGCTTAGCCATTCCAGCCGATGTTGCTGAGCACATGTTCGAACCCTTCTTTACTACAAATCGTAATAAAGGTGGTACTGGCTTAGGATTATCAGCGGCCTTTAATGCCGCAACACTGTTGAAAGGCACTATGAGTTATCGCGCAGACTCAAAACTAGGCGGCCCACAATTTGATATTAAATTTCCATACACTCAATGTGAACCAGTCAATAATCAACAAGATTTTTATATCTAACTATAACCTAATGAAATTACATAATATTGAAGGGGTATCACCGCCCTTGAAAGCGGTGATATCTTGGCTGAATCTAGATTAAGAGTTTAAACCGCCTCTTGAGCCTGCTGTGCCAATCGCGCTAACACGCGACTTGCCGCCACAAAACCAAATGTCCCAGTGACCATAGTCACAGCCCCAAAACCAGAAGCACAATCCATCCTCATGCTGCCATCAGCCGCCGCTTTAGTACCGCACACTGAGCCATCGGCTTGGGGATACACTAACTGCTCACTGGAAAAAACAGCATCGATAGCAAACCGGCGTTGCACGTTTTTAGAGAAGTTATACTCGCGGCGCAAAATATTACGCACTTTGGCTAGCAAAGGATCTTGGTAGGTTTTAGCGAGATCAGTTAACTGAATTTGCGTCGGATCTGTCTGTCCACCCGCACCGCCCACTGTCACTATCTTAATTTTTTGACGTTTACACCAAGCAATTAACGCAGCCTTCTGCTTAACGGCATCAATACAATCAATAACATAATCAATATTGCCACCCTCTTTAGCTCCAAGCAAATACTCGCCTAGATTATCCAATGTAATAAAATCTTCAATTTCATTCACTTGGCAATCAGGATTAATTTCACGGATCCGTTGTGCCATCACAGCAACTTTAGAACCGCCGATGGTGGAGCTAAGAGCATGTATTTGTCGGTTAGTATTAGTGACACAGATATCATCTAAATCTATCAAGCTTATCTGCCCTATGCCGCTCCGCGCTAAGGCCTCTGCCGCCCAAGTACCGACGCCACCAATGCCAATTACCATCACATGGGATGTGGCAAATTTAGCCAACGCCTTTTGTCCATACAAACGGCCAATTCCGCCAAATCGATTTAGATAGGCCTCAGTCATAAATACTTACCTTATATTACCCAATAACAGCAGGAGCGCTTGCCCTAGCATCGAATGGATGCCAACAGGGGCAGCTTAATAGCAACACCAGAAATGTGCCGTGGATTCTAAACGATATCGACATAAACCGAAATCAGATCCTCAGCCACCAAACACTAGATGCAAAGGGATACGAATACTAAATGAGTGTAATAAAAGCAAAGGCCCATCATTTACAATCGAGTCATTTGGTAATCGACTTAATAAAAACCTGTATTTCACTTGTAAAACAATATGTTGAATAAGCCGCCCTTTATATAAAACTTGATCAGGATCACACTTTATCATTTCAAGTCTGTGCAGACTTTGCCACACAAAAGCTCAACAGCATGCATAGATACTGAAGTTATCAATGCATATAACAGCGATAAGCACAGGAAAATGAAGATGAAAAAGAATCTACTGACGACGGCTATTATTTCTAGCCTCACACTCTATTCATTCACAGCACTCGCCGATGGCCCTGAATTCTATGGTCATGCTGATCTTGCCATTACCAATTCAGACACAGGTTATGCAACTCAAAACCAAAAGGAGGGCACTGTTCTTGAAAACAACTTCTCTTGGTTAGGCGTAAAAGGTTCTGAAGCTGTAAGCCCTTACTTTGACATCATTTATCAAATGGAATTTGGTGTCGAAAACTTTGATAACTCAAATAAAACCTTCAATGCCCGTAATACATTCCTAGGTATCAAAAGTGCCGTAGGTACGGCTTTAGTGGGTCGTAACGATACCGTATTTAAAGCAGCTGAAGGTAGCTTCGATCTTTTCGGTAATACCAATGCTGATATCGACTTACTGGTTGCAGGCCAAACACGCTCCGCCGATGGCATTTCTTACTATTCACCTAAAATTGCCGATCTCGTGACGCTTAATGCCACTTATCTGATGAGTGATAACTATGACCAAGTGGATAGCAATGGCAACGACGTGTATAGCAAAGATCAAATGTATGCTCTGAGCGCCACCTTAGGGGATAAAGCCCTTAAAGCACAAAACTACTATGTCGCTGCCGCCTATAGTGATGGTATTGATAACGTTGAAGCCTATCGTGGTGTGGCCCAAGCTAAATTCGGTGACGTAATCTTAGGTGCCTTATATCAACACAGTGAGCATGTGGATGATAAGTTTGCCAATCTCTCAGGCGATACCTATTTTGTCAACGCAGCCTACTTAATTGGCGACTTAAAACTAAAGATGATGTACGGCAAAGATGACTCAGGTCTAGGCAAGTACGTGAGCCGTTATGTTGGTGACCAAAACAACAGTGGCCTAGAACAGGTCCGTGATGTTGACCTGCAACAGTTCAGTGTGGGAGCTGATTACCGCCTGAGCACTAAGACTATGGTCTATGGTCACTACACACGCTTCGATGGCGATCTTATGTTGGCCGATGTAAAGCAAGACCTGAATGACAACATCTTTACTGTTGGTTTACGCGTTGATTTTTAAATAGATTAATCAACTAACCCCAAGGTTATTTATTGATAAAAAAGCGGCTTCGGCCGCTTTTTCTGCTTAGATATCGCCCCCAAACACAAATCTATAACCAATATGACAGACTTGCTACAGCATTAGTATATGCTACAGTTACCCTCGCCGACGCACTATCTAAGGCAATCCGCCTTACCTACCACTTAAGTAGTAAGTGAAAAATAGAGTTTTACCCCTTTCAGGTAAATTTGCAGTCAAGATATAAGGAAAGATCCCAGAAATGGCCCGAATATAGGCAAGGAGAGCCAAAAACATGATCTGCGCCACAGCCTGCGAGTCGTAAAACTGTAAAAATCGGCGGCAACTTTGTTACCGACTCAGGTAGCAAATGCGTTAAACCACACAAAAACCATGAAAAATGGATAAGAACTTAGGTTCGAGGGAGCACAAAACATGAAAAAGACATTCATCTCTGCATCAGTTGCATCAGTATTGGCATTGGCTTCATTCGGTGCGCTAGCCGAAGGCCCAAGCTTCTATGGTCGTTTAGAGCTTGCTCTAACCCATACTGACACAGGTGCCACTCTACAATCAGGTACTAACGGCTTAAATGCAAACTATGCCGATGAAAATAACGCAGGTACTTATTTAGAAAATAACTTCTCTCTATTAGGTGTTAAAGGCTCAGAAAAAATCGCTGATGGCTTTGACGTTATCTACCAAATGGAATTCCAAGTTGAAAACACTTCTGGTGCAGGTGATGTTTTCAAAGCACGTAACACTTTCTTAGGTTTAAAAACTAACGCTGGTACTGTGTTAGTGGGTCGTAATGACTCAGTATTCAAACAAGCCGAAGGTGCTGTGGATATTTTCGGTAACACTAACGCCGATATCGACCGTTTAGTCAGTGCCCAAACTCGTACTGCCGATGGTGCTTGGTACTATTCACCAAAAATTGCAGGCTTAGTGACATTAAACGCTAACTATCAATTTGATGATAACGACACTACAGCTAAGACTTCTGAAAGCCTATATGCATTAAGCGCAACTCTAGGTGACAGCAAGTTTAAAGAGCAAAACTACTACGCTGCAGTAGCCTATAACAAAGGCATCGCGGGTGTTGATGCATACCGTTTAGTTGGCCAAGCAAAATTCGGTCAATTCAAAGTTGGTGGTTTATTCCAAAACTCTGAAGATGTTGTGAACAATGACATCGAAGGTAACACTTACTTTGTTAACGTTTCTTATGATCTGAACGGTGTAAACCTGAAGGCTGAATACGGCATTGATGAAGCTGGTTTAGGTGGCGCTTACACTAAACTGGGCGGCGTAAAAGGTGCTGATGACATCAATTTCCAAAACTTCAACATTGGTGCTGATTATCGCGTAGCGAAATCAACTATGATCTATGGTCAATACGCTATGTACCGTGGTGATTTTACTGTTGCTAATGCTAAAACAGATCTACAAGATGACAACGTATTCTCTGTAGGCGTACGTTACGACTTCTAATCTCTTAACCAAGAGATAAATTAAAAACCTACTGTAGCGATACAGTAGGTTTTTTTATGTCTCAAATCTAATCCAAAAGCGCCAAAAATAAAAAACCACCTAAGCCAAACTAAGGTGGTTTTAGTTAACCCATTTAATTCTTTACAGCATTGAAACCATTACAAAGCATTAGATGCTCGCTAAAGCATCACCACCGTCACCTAATTCAACGCTATCGACACGTTGTAATCCTCTAGGCAATTTAGCACCACGACGACCACGTTCACCTCGATAATGCTCAAGATCGCTTGGCTTCAGTGTGAGTTTGCGCTTACCTGCCCACAAGGTAACCGGCGTATCACTAGGCACTAATTGTAAATGCGTCATAAGTTCATCGCGACTCTTGGCCCTTTCGGTTGGTATGCCAATAATTTTATTACCTTTACCCTTGGATAATTGCGGTAACGCTTCTAGCGAAAACAGTAACATCCGCCCTTCGTTTGTGATCGCTAGCAGTGACATTTCTTTAGTGCGGTCGATCAACTTAGGCGTTAATGATTTAGCGTTTGTTGGTAGACTCAGCAAGGCTTTACCTGCCTTATTGCGCGACACCATATCGTTGTATGAACAAATAAAACCGTAACCCGCATCCGTTGCTAACAAGTAACATTGGTCTTCTTCACCCATCAACACATGCTGCATGGTTTCGCCAGGTGCCATATTGAAGCGAGTCGTAATAGGCTCACCTTGGCTACGGGCCGATGGCAGAGTATGGCTATCCGTCGCAAAAGCCCGCCCAGACGAATCAATAAACACTGCGGCCTGATTGCTACGTCCCATCGCGCTACATAGATATTGGTCGCCAGACTTATAGGAGAGCGACAAAGGATCGATATCGTGGCCCTTAGCACAACGCACCCAACCTTTTTCAGATAAGACAACCGTCACGGCTTCTGTCGGTGTTAACTCTTGTTCAGTTAATGCTTTGGACTCATTACGCAATACGATTGGCGAGCGACGATTATCGCCATAGGTTTCGGCATCTTGAATTAATTCTTTCTTGATCAACGTCTTCAAGCGACGCTCTGAGCCCAATAACTGCTCCAGTTTTTCGCGTTCGGCTTCAAGCTCATTTTGTTCGGCCGTGATCTTAAATTCTTCTAACTTAGCTAAATGCCGTAACTTTAACTCGAGGATCGATTCGGCTTGTTTATCACTGAGTGAAAAACGGGCCATCAACTCGGCTTTAGGATCATCGTGAAAACGAATAATCTCGATCACTTCATCAATGTTGAGGAAAGCGATCATTAGGGCTTCGAGTATATGTAACCGCGATACCACCTTGTCTAAACGATATTCTAAACGACGTTTAACCGTATCAACGCGGAACTCTAACCACTCAGTTAATAAGGTTTTCAACCCTTTAACTCGCGGACGTCCATCGAGACCCAGCACGTTTAAGTTAACTCTAAAGCTCTTTTCTAAATCTGTGGTGGCAAACAAATGCGCCATCAGTTGATCGCAATCGACGCGATTGGAGCGCGGCACCACCACAAGACGCACTGGGTTTTCATGATCCGACTCATCGCGTAAATCGGCCACCATAGGCAATTTCTTCGCCTGCATTTGACCGGCGATTTGCTCTAAGATTTTACCGCTACTGGCTTGATGCGGCAGCGCCGTTATAATGATTTCACCGCCATCGACAGTGTAAACCGCACGTGCTCTTAATGACCCACGGCCCGACTCATAAATTTTTGCAATATCGGCAGACGGGGTAATAATCTCGGCTTCAGTTGGATAATCAGGGCCTGGTACAAAGGCCATCAATTGCTCGAGTTCAAGCTTAGGATCATCGAGCAATGCTACGCAGGCGGAGACTAATTCTCTCACGTTATGCGGCGGAATATCCGTCGCCATACCTACGGCAATACCAGTAATACCATTGAGTAAAATATGCGGTAAACGTGCCGGCAGTACTTTTGGCTCTTTTAACGTGCCATCGAAATTAGCACCCCATTCAACCGTACCTTGCCCCAGTTCACTGAGTAACACTTCAGAGAATTTAGAGAGACGTGCTTCGGTATAACGCATAGCCGCAAATGACTTAGGATCATCGGGGGCACCCCAGTTACCTTGGCCATCGACTAACGGGTAGCGATATGAAAATGGCTGCGCCATCAATACCATAGCCTCATAACAGGCACTATCGCCGTGAGGATGGTATTTACCTAATACGTCACCAACCGTACGAGCCGACTTTTTATGCTTAGATTGAGCCGACAAACCTAACTCACTCATCGCATAGATAATTCGACGCTGTACCGGTTTAAGTCCATCACCAATGTGTGGCAGGGCTCGGTCCATAATGACGTACATGGAATAGTTCAGATAAGCCTCTTCGGTAAAGCGCCGCAATGGCATTTGCTCTACCCCATCGAGACTTAACTTGATAGCGTCACTCATTTTCTTCTAGTTCCTGTGTTTCTTCAGTACTATCGCCCTTATAAAACAAGCGATACACGTTACCTTTTAAATCATCGGAGATGTACATAGCACCATCGGATGCCGATAACAGCGCAAAGGGTCGAGCAACGGGAAATTCACCGTCAAGGAAACTAACAACCGTTTCACGACTCACCACTTTTTGATCTTCAATCTTCAACATCACCACTTGATAGCCAACTTTACTCGAACGATTCCACGAGCCATTTTCGGCGACAAACAACTGATTATGGTAAATATCGGGAAATTGACTGCCGCGATAAAATGCAAGTCCCGTGGGTGCAACATGGGCTGGCAACTCATACATTGGCAGAGTGATTTTTAAATTTTTCGGTTTTTCATAGGCGGGTTCGACAACACTACTGGCATGTAAATAAGGGAAGCCATAATGACTCCCTATGACATCAATGCGGTTAATCTCATCGGGTGGCAAGTTGTCCCCCATCCAATCACGGCCTTGATCGGCAAACCATAATTTTTTGTCTATTGGCGACCAATCAAATCCACTTGCATCTCGCACACCAGCCGCAATCTGCTCACTCGCGCCTGTATCAACATTGATCGCTATGATACTACTGTAAGGCACTGGCGCTTCACAGACGTTACAGGGCGCACCAATAGACACATATAAACGGCCATCTGGGCCAAAATTAATTGCCCGAGAACTTTTCTTCTCTGAGTAAGGCAAGTCACTGTAAATCTCTTTGGGTCGACTCGGGCGGCGCAATCTTTGCTCAATATCAACAAAGCGCACTATTTGATTTTCAGTGGCGACAAACAAGTCACCATTGTGGAATGCAATCGCATCGGGTGATTCAAGCCCTTTGGCTATCACATAGCGCTTATCGACACGACCATCTTGATTACTATCAACGAGAGCATGGATAGTGCCGCTCTTATTGGAACCGACAAATAAAGTGCCATTAGCCCCCATCGCCATCTGCTTAGCATCGCCAATATCCGAGGCATAAAGCGATAAACCAAACCCCTTAGCGACGGTAATCATGATCGATTGGGAACCCGCAAAGGCGCTATTGCAGAGCAATAACGTCACACTCACTAAGAGCGTAAAACCGGCAGAAAACACCTTTAAGCAATTATAATTATTAGTTTTAATATACAACATTGTAATTTTCTTTATGCCTATGTTTTATTGTTATCGGCAATAGTGCACAACATTAAAGTAAAGCCATGTCACCCTTATCTTCAAGCCAGTTTTTACGGTCCGGCGAACGCTTCTTAGCGAGCAACATATCCATCAAAGCATCCGTTTCTTCGATGTCATCTATCGTCAACTGTACTAAACGACGGGTGTTTGGATCCATCGTTGTTTCACGAAGTTGTAAAGGATTCATCTCACCCAAGCCCTTAAAGCGGGTGACTTGTACCTTACCCTTTTTATTCTCAGCGGCAATACGGTCTAAAATACCCGCTCTTTCTGCCTCATCTAAGGCGTAATAAACCTCTTTGCCGATATCAATACGGAACAACGGCGGCATAGCAATATACACATGACCCTGCTCAACTAAGATACGGTAATGCTTCAAAAATAGCGCGCATAACAAGGTAGCAATGTGCAGTCCGTCTGAGTCGGCATCCGCAAGGATACAAATCTTGCCATAACGTAATTCAGAGATATCGCTGCTATCGGGATCGCAACCAATCGCCACCGAAATATCATGGACTTCCTGTGAAGCTAACACCTGCGAAGCATCGACTTCCCAGGTATTCAAGATTTTTCCACGCAGCGGCATGATGGCTTGAAACTCACGATCGCGGGCCTGTTTAGCACTGCCACCCGCAGAATCCCCTTCCACGAGGAATAACTCTCCGCGCATCGGATCTTGGCCACTACAGTCTGTCAGCTTACCCGGCAGTGCAGGTCCCGAAGTCACCTTTTTGCGGGCCACTTTTTTGGCGGCCTTTAAACGACTCTGGGCATTATTAATGCACATTTCGGCTAAGGATTCAGCTAATTCGGTATTTGAGTTCAACCAGAGTGAGAATGCGTCACGCACAACGCCAGACACAAAAGCAGCGCATTGGCGACTAGAAAGCTTTTCTTTTGTTTGACCAGCGAATTGCGGTTCTTGCATCTTCACCGACAATATAAACGCGGCGCGATCCCAAATATCTTCAGGTGAAAGTTTAATGCCACGGGGAATTAAATTTCTGAACTCACAAAATTCGCGCATCGATTCCAATAAACCTTGGCGGAAACCATTCACATGGGTACCACCGAGCGGAGTCGGAATTAAGTTTACATAACTCTCGCCAATGGATTCACCGCCTTCTGGCAACCAAGTAATCGCCCAATCTGCGGCTTCTAGCTGGCCCTTAAAACAGCCGACAAACGGCTCTTCTGGCAACCTTAAATTGTCGCCAATCGCTGCCTTCAAATAATCAGTTAGGCCGCTTTCATAGAACCATTCATGGACTTCGTTTGTCTGTTTATTGGTGAATTTGATCCGTAAACCTGGGCACAGTACCGCTTTAGCACGAAGTAGAAAAATCAGTTTTGAATTTGAGAAGTTAGCCGAATCAAAATAGCTCGCATCGGGCCAAAAATGCACTCGAGTCCCCGTATTACGACGGCCACAGGTCCCTGTTGGGCGTAAATCTTCAACCTTAAAGCCATTTTCAAAAGCGATGTCATACACTTGGCCATCACGGCGAACCGTGACTTCGACACGGCGCGACAAAGCGTTAACCACCGAGATACCGACACCGTGTAAACCACCGGAGAACTGGTAGTTTTTATTCGAAAATTTACCGCCAGCATGCAATTTGGTCAGAATTAACTCAACCCCAGGAATGCCTTCTTCTGGGTGGATATCCACTGGCATACCACGGCCATCATCAGTGACTTCGAGGGAGTTATCTGTATGTAGAACAACTTCAATTTTTGTCGCGTGACCAGCCAATGCCTCATCGACACTGTTATCTATGACCTCTTGGCCCAAATGGTTCGGTCTGGAGGTGTCGGTATACATACCTGGACGGCGTTTAACAGGATCGAGTCCGTTGAGAACTTCAATGGCGTCAGAGGTGTATTGATTTGTCATAGGGCACGCTATAGGTTGTTATATCCGGCCATGTTGCGGCTCGGCATGTCAGTTTGTCAAGGTAAGTGTAAAAATTGGCTTACAGTTTGCAGATGCGACTCATAACCAACAAAGCTGTGATCACCACCCGCTTCAACTCGCAATTGACAGTGATGATACTTATTGACCGCTTCGCGATAATCCAGCACATCATCACCTGTCTGCAATAATACCAAAAAACGATCCGGATTGCGGATCACAGCCGTATTAAATTCAGCGACTTCAGACTTATGCTCAGGTAAGACAAGATAATGCTGTTCAGTGTAAGGATTGAATTGCGGCCCCATAAACTCATCGAACAACTCAAAGGGTTTTACCGCAGGATTAACTAACACCGCTTTGCCACCGTAGGTTTCGGCTAAATAGCTGGCGAAATACCCACCTAAAGATGAGCCTATATAAGCTAATGGCTCTTTGGCATCAATCGCAGCCTCAACATAAGCGGTTAAGAGCACCATCGCAGCCTTAGGTGTATTAGGCAATTGGGGCTGATGGAAGGCCACACTAGGATGATGCCGCGCCATGTACTTAGCCGTCATCACAGCTTTATCTGAAAATGGAGAGCTATTAAAACCGTGAATATAAAGCAGCATATTTCCTCAGGCTGCGGCTATTCGCGTTAATAACCGCTAGAGTTGTTGTCGGGGGAAAAATGGTTACCCGGTACGCGATACACTTTAGTGTTGATGCTACCATCGGCTTTCAACTCCAGCAAACGATAACCCGGTTGAACGCCATCCAAGGCAAAATAAGGCGATAACGGCTTAAATTGAATACAAGTGGAAGGTGTCGCCATCAACTGCAACGTGCCATGGGGCCCATTATGATGGGTATCAATACATTGGTGCACATGTCCCCAGAGCAATCCTTTGACCTGCGGATATTTTGCCACTCGCGCGATAAACTCGGCGCCATTGTCCATGCAGTGCTGATCCAACCAAGTACAATTCACAACGATGGGATTGTGATGCATCACCAGTAAAGTATGGCATTCAGGATGTGCGGTAATGGCTTCATCAATTAATTCGAACTGAGTCTCGGCCATATTGCCGCCAGGCTTTCCCCGCACGGTTGAATCCAACATGAGGATTTGCCAGTTTCCCGCCAGAATACGCTGCTGCCCAAAAATCTGTTCACCCTGCATGTGCAGATACATGATCCGTGGATCGTCATGATTTCCAGGAAGATAATGGCAAGGTAAGCCAACGGGGGTGACTGCTTTCACAAATTGCTGATAGGACTCAGCCGAATAGTCTTGACTCAAATCGCCCGTGGCGAGCATCAAGTGAGCAGGATAGTCCACAGCTCTAATCGTATTTAATACAGCAGCAAAACTTTTGCTAGTATTAACTCCTAATAGCTGAGCTTCAGGATCGGCAAAAAGATGCGGATCAGTGACTTGCACGATACGCACGCTTTCCCCTTCAGCTATGGAGTAAGAGACAGCCTCTTTCAGCACATTGAATACCCAATTCTAAGACTGGCACACGACACTGTGTTGGTAACCAATCTTTAATAACTCTTCCAGGAATACATTCACCTGGTACTTTTCATCACTTTGATACATGCGTACATTGGGATAATCATACACTGGGCGTAATTGGTAAATCTGTTGGCCAGTTAACACTTCTGCTAATTTAGCATCGTGATAAATTCTCACTAACACCTTGGGAGTATTGATAAACTCCTTGATTTCGATGGGACGAGATATCTCAACTAGCTGAGTATATTTGGTATTTTCTAAAATTCGCACTACTAATATACCAAACTCACCTTCGAGTCGCCATGACTCACCGATAGCTATCTCTAACGGTAACCATTTCAACATGTAGCCATAATTACGCCCGCACAGTGCTAAAAAATCACTGACGTTGGGTTTATAGCGCCGTTTTAGACTCGAAGTAGCCAAATTCATCCCAACTTAAACCAGTTGCTGATAGTTTAATTGTAACCATTGTAATCCAATAACGGTCGACGCATTATCAATCTCGCCCGCAACCACTCGCTCATAAGCTTGCTCGCGGCTCATGACATGCAATCGAATATCTTCGTGCTCTTCAGCTAATCCATGCAATCCACGGGCGTCGTTTGAATCGACATCAGCCCAATAGAAATAGAAACGTTCTGTACTACCACCTGGGCTCGCTAAATAGCTATTTACACTGTGTATTTGCTTAGCCATTAAGCCAGTTTCTTCCATTAATTCTCGGTGTGCAACATCCAGAGGCGTTTCTGCGGGCGCAATCATACCCGCGACTAACTCAAGAAGCCAAGGAGATTTAGCGGTTGCTAATGCAGGAAAGCGTACCTGTTCGATGAGTACGACTTTATCTTGCTTGGCATCATAGGGAAGGACGACCACAGCATGACCCCGTTCAAACACTTCGCGAGTGACAGGCTTACTCCAGCCACCAGCGAATAATTTATGCTTGAAAGTGTATTCGTCCATTGAGAAAAACCCTTGATAAAGGGATTTTTTTCCTAAGATCTCAATATCCGTTTGCGAAAAAACAGGGGGTTTCATACTCTATCCTTAAAAGTTAAATTTGCGCCTATAATCAAGGCAATTTGAGCACATTTTTAAAATAAAATCTGTTACACTTCGAATTTGACTTGAAAGTGTCAGAGTTCTTAGACTCTAGGTCATTAAGTTTTAGCTGTATCGGGAAGCGTCGGGAAGCGCAAACCGCCTTGGTAAAGGCATTACTTAGTCTAAACGAAGTTAAAATATTCCTCCGTGGGGGGATTTTGTCTAATAAGGACAGCAAATGAAATTTAAGATCCATAATTTATGCGCAGCATTAACACTTGCGGCTTCCGCTTCAGCGGTGCAAGCAGATGATTTGTTGCAAATTTATCAGCAAGCACTGACTAGCGACCCGCTCGTATTGCAAGCCCAAGCCCAGCGTAATGGTTTGTTTGAGAAAATCGAGCAAAACCGCGCTCCGCTGTTGCCAACCATTAGTGCAAACGTCGGTTATGACAAAGCTTGGAATGATCCGAAGGATGATGCAAGTGGTCTAGTAGGTAGCCTGAAATTAAATCAAGTCATCTATGATCACAGTGCTTGGGTTGGTTTAAGTCTTGCTGAGAAAGCCGCTTCTCAAGCTGATTCCGCTTATGCTTCCGCATTACAAAACTTGATTACTCGTATCACTAAAGCCTATTTCGATGTATTAACGGCGAAAGACAACTACGAGTTCCAAGGTGCAGAAAAACGCGCAATCGAGCGTCAACTTGAACAAACTAAACAACGTTTCGCAGTGGGTTTAACCGCGATTACCGATGTGCATGAAGCTCAAGCGCAATATGACTTAGCCTCAGCCACTGAAATTTTAGCCGAAAACACGCTCGCCAATAGTTATGAAGCCTTACGTGAAATCACCGGCATCGATCACAAGACGATTAATGTGCTAGATACCAACCGTTTCTCAGCCGTTACGCCAGCGCCAACGTCATCTAGCGAATGGTTAAAAATTGCTGAAACCAATAGTGTTGATTTAATGACTCAACGTATTGGTAAAGATATTGCCCAAGAGACTATTAAGCTTTATCAAGCAGGCCACATGCCGTCTTTAAGCTTAAATGCCGGTTACAACAAAGGTCTTGAGCAAAAAATGGGGAATCTCAACGAACCTGATTTTGATAATGTCAGCGTTGGTGTCAACTTAAGCATTCCGATTTTCGAAGGTTTTAAAGTCAGCTCACAAGTTAATGAAGCACAATTCCAGTATGTTGAAGCAAGTGAAAAGCTTGAGCAAATTTACCGTGGTGTAGTGAAAAACGTTCGTAATAACTACAACAACGTAGGTGCTTCTATCAGCTCAATCAAAGCTTATGAGCAATCTGTTATTTCATCAGAAAGTGCCCTAAAAGCCACTCAAGCGGGTTTCGAAGTGGGTACTCGTACTATCGTTGATGTTTTGAACCGTACCCGTGACTTGTACGACTCAAAACGTAAATTATCCGATGCGCGCTATAGCTACATCAACTCAGTTGTTGCACTAAAGCAAGCTGCAGGTACATTGAATGAAGATGATGTTATCGCCATCAATAATGGCTTGATTGCACAGTAACAACGCTCTCAGTCATTAAATATAAAAAACCGCCATTTGGCGGTTTTTTTATGCTTAGAAGTTAAAATCAACAAAATTAGAAGTTGATTTCAACACCCGCAAAATAACCTTTAAATTTAGTATCAGCACTCACCCCCGAGAAATTACTCACATCGAATAAAAATTCACGGTAGCCTACACGTACACGCGTATCGACGGCCAAACCATCAAATTGCCAACCTAAACCAATTGCATAGTCGTGCACGCTTGACTCATTGACGCCCTGCATCAAATCAGCAAAACCGTACAAGCCTAAGCCAGGCATACCTACATGCGTACTGGCGTAACCCATCACAATACCGCTATCGACATCTTTCTCTTCTGGATGGCCAGGATCTTGAACACGCAGTGAACCATTCATTAACTTGTATGCTGCACCGAGATCCAACGACACTATGTCGTTGTCCAATATTTCGTAGTACAGCACGAAGTCTGTGTTACTCAAATCAGTATAAGCAGTCACATTACCTTTAAAATCATGACCATTGAAGTTGAAATCAGCATCCGACATGCCGCCTTTCTGATCTAGGCTATTTTCACGGATTTTAATGTTAGGGACAAATGGCAATGGGTGCTCAACTGCAATCCAATAACTGCCTTGAGCAGATGAACTGTAATCAAATGTTTGTTGTGGTTGACCTTTATCGGCAAAAGTACCACTAGTATCGGCGCGCCAGTAGTCGCCACCAATTGTGAAACCAACCACAGTGGCCGCTTGGGCAGATGAGGCCATACAGAATCCTAATACCGCACTGGCGAGGAGAGTTTTTTTCATAATTAACCTTGAGATAGCAAGTTCGTTAAATCAATCACCGCGGCATTCGCACGGGATACATAGTTAGCCATAACCAATGAATGATTAGCGACTAAGCCAAAACCGCTGCCATTCAGCACAACAGGGCTCCAGACAGTTTGCTGAGTCGCCTCCAGCTCACGAATGATCTGTCTTAGGCTTACTTCAGCATTTTTCTTCTTCAATACGTCAGCAAAGTCAACTTCAACTGCGCGCATAAAGTTCAACAACGCCCATGAAGCACCACGGCTCTCATAGAAGACATCATCAATTTTCCACCAACTGGTTTTTACCTGATGGCTGGTCAAATTTGGGGTTGATTGACGCGCCGAATTGTCACCGGCTAGGTCTGTATTTAAGCGCTCTTGGCCAACGCTGGCAGATAAACGCTGCGACATACTGCCCAGACGTTTCTGCACTTCTTTCAACCATTCATTAAGGTTGTCAGCACGGGCATAAAACTGTGCATCTTGATTATTAGGGTCCATCATGCGGGCACGATAAAGCTTCAGCAATTTGATTGCATCGCGATATTCGCTTTCGGCACTGGGTACTAACCAGCTAGTGTGGTCAATATTGAGCTTAGATTGGGCTTCGCCTAAATCTTTGTCCGCCGCAGATTGTGACTGTGAGCGGCTAAACTCTTTACGCATAATCAAGGCTAAATCACGGGCTTGCTCCAAAGCACCATATTCAAATGCGGGCATGTTATCCATGAAGATGGAAGGTGGCATCACATCGTTTGATAACCAACCACCTTGCTTATCGAGTAAATTTTCGACAGTGAGGATTAGCGATGTAGTGGTAGCGTACCCAACAATATTTTTATTGGATGCTGTTAATTGTTGAGGGCTAATCGGATCCGGTTCGATACTCCACCATACACTCACGCCATAACCGATTAATACTAAAAATAAACCGACCCCGGTAACTTTTTTCCATGTAATTTGCATCAAGCGACTCCTTAATGATGGTGATGATGCTCTTGCTCTGCGGCGTTTTCTACTGCTTTACTAACAGGCAGGGTAATTGCCATTTTCTCGCCACCGTCAAACTCTAATTGCAGTTCAACTTGTTGCTCTAACACCAATGGCGCTTTTAAGCCAAGCAACATGACGTGATCCCCTGACGGCGTTAACGTTAATGTGCCATGGGAGGGGATGTCAAAACCTTCAACATGGCGCATCTTCACCATGCCTTGGTCTTCGATAATCGTGTGTAATTGGGCATCCTTTGCCACAGTCGTACTGACACCGATAAGACGAATCGCTTTATCTGTGTGGTTTTCAAGCGTAAAGTAAGCGGCAGTATTTGGTACTGTCTCAGGCATGGCGCGTATATGACCTTCAGTCATGACTACGTTCGCCAACGCTGAAAATGATGCACAAGATAAAACTAGACAATTAAACAGCTGTTTGAATATTGGTTTCAATGTCTTAAACTCCATGTCTACCCAATGTCGTCGTAAAGGAAACAACCCATGAGTCATATACAGGTTCAGGATGATCAGGGCGTGCGTATTATTAGCTTTAATCGCCCTGATAAACGCAATGCACTTGATCTTAATATGTATAAACAACTGACAGAATACCTGATCGAAGGTGAAGCAGACAACGACATTCGTGCCTTTATGCTCCATGGCCAAGATAATTGTTTCACCTCAGGCAATGATGTTGCTGACTTTTTGAAAAATAGTGACTTAGGGCCAAATCATCCCGCAGTACGTTTCTTATTTTGTCTGCTCGAACTCAAAAAACCTCTGGTGGCTGCCGTTTCTGGTGCCGCCGTCGGTATTGGTACAACCGTACTGCTACATTGCGATCTGGTATACGCTGACAACACGGCGAAATTTCAACTTCCCTTCGTCAACTTGGCTCTCGTGCCGGAAGCGGGGGCTAGCCTACTCTTACCAGAACTCATTGGTTATCAAAAAGCGGCTGAGTTACTGCTACTTGGTGAAAGTTTTAATGCCGAGACGGCCCATAGACTCAATATGATCAACGAAATTGTGGCCCATGAAGATTTACTCAGTTATGCATTATCTCAGGCAAAAAAATTGGCCAATCAACCGCCACAAGCACTACAAATCACACGTCAATTAATGCGTCCGCATAAAAATCGTGTACAACACCAAATGCACCAGGAACTTGAACAATTTAGCGCTAGGCTAAAAAGTGATGAAGCCAAAAGCAGATTTCAGGCTTTTTTGAAAAAGTAGTCTGCAAGGCAGTATGCATATACATTTTCGCATGAGGGTCAAAGTACCCTCTTGTTGATAGGTTTAACTGCATCATTTTAAATCAAAACAAGCCACTTATTAGCTCATCAACACCAGCCATCACTGCATGCTTAGGCTGGTTTTTTCCATTGGTCAACTAACAATGCTAAAACAAAGTAAATTAACAAACTCACACCCGGCATAAATACAACTGCACCAATCCACACCGCACGAGTCCAAAAACAAGACCAATCAAATTTCCATGCCATACCAGCGGCAACACCACACACTAATCGCTCTGGACTCTCCATACGCACTTTTAATCGTTTCATCTAAAACCTCGGCTCAGTTGATCGCGAACTTATTTATCACTAACACTATGCCACTGAAACCAGCAAATAATGCCTGAAAACAACGCAAGACTAATTACAGGTAACAGTAGCAATGTCATCAAAGGTGCTACAAACCACATAAGCAGATCCTTTACTTAGCGCTATATTCATCGGCACCTGCCGATTCACCTTTATTTTCAGCGTTTAAGCTAAGTTGACTGTTGAAGTCATACATACTTTCAGCCAGTTGTGTTTGCAATGACATCACAAATTCACGCTTTACACTGACGAACAATTCTTGTGTCTGCGCAGTTAATGTTTGCTCAATAGTTCCCACAACATCTGATATTGGTGCGGCTTCTGCGTGTGCTGCAACGCTACCGACTAACGCGCCTAATAACACACTCATTTGTACTGATTTTTTAATGGTTAACGTAAACATGATGGCATCCCTTTCGATTAATTAACTTGACGAAAGGAGTATTACAAACTGCGTGCCAACTTATAAAAGTATTTTTAAGATCATGATTTTAATCATTTTAAAAAATTTTATGTGGACAAGATGAGATATAGGGATGGATTGGAAAATAACAAGTGGTGAAAAATACTACTCAAATTAGTAAATTTCACCATCTTTTAAGTTGATTAGAAATCACTCAGCGACTTCAGCCTGAATATTCTGAAAAGCCTGTTTTACCACTTCTATCCCAGCGCCGTTTTTATGGGCATTTTCACTCAAATAACGACGCCACGCACGGGCACCTGGTAAACCTTGAAATAAACCTATCATATGACGAGTAATATGATTGAGCCGGCCACCCGACTGCAAATGCGCTTCAATATAAGGCAACATAGCCTCAATCACAGCCTCTCGGCTGATCACTGCTTTTTGACTGCCACACAATATTTGATCCACCTGCGCCAGAATATAAGGATTCTGATAAGCCTCGCGCCCCATCATTACTCCATCGAGCTGCACTAAATGAACTTGTGCTTGCTCGAGAGTTGTTACGCCGCCATTAATACCAATATTAAGTGCAGGATAATCACGCTTAAGTTGATACACACGCTCATAATCGAGCGGCGGGATCTCGCGATTCTCTTTTGGGCTTAACCCTTGAAGCCACGCCTTACGCGCATGGATAGTAAAATCCGTACACCCTTTTTCACTGACCACATCAATAAACTGGGTTAAAAACGCATAACTATCTTGTTCATCAATTCCGATACGCGTTTTCACAGTCACAGGAATATCAACGACTTGTTTCATGGCGTCAACACACTCAGCCACTAACTCAGGTTCCGCCATCAGACACGCGCCAAAGCGACCATTCTGCACTCGATCGGAAGGACAACCCACATTAAGGTTAACTTCATCGTAGCCACGATCAGCAGCGAGTTTAGCGCAACGAGCCAAATCTAAGGGATTAGAGCCACCTAACTGCAACGCCAAAGGATGTTCTTCCTGGTTATACGCCAAGTAATCACCGCGACCATGCAATATCGCTCCTGTTGTCACCATTTCCGTATACAACAAAGCATTAGCCGACATCAAACGTGCAAAATAACGATAATGACGGTCCGTCCAATCCAACATGGGCGCAATTGAAAAGGTTCTATCAATTGGAATAGTTGATATAACTGGGGTTTTACTCATTTTAGATTGAATCATTACACTCACATTTTAAGCTGTTTTTACACATTTGTGCATTTGTCTAATTGCCGGGCATCCTGTGAGGTATCCCAAATTATAAGATTGAGCGCTCAAGATGGTGTTCCCAGTAATTGACCTGAAAACACGTACTGAACAACACACTACAAATGCGTCGTTAGGGTGAAGCAAAAAGTGAGACAGTTTACAGCGAACATCGTACTTTTACAAAGTCAGCTAAGACACTCAAGGCCAAGACGCCTTTTTGATAGCACTCCACAATGCCGAAAATAGCCATATAAAATGGGATTACGTAAGACGCGATGGGATAGATAGTTGAGTAGCAACGCCTTCTCACAAGTTCAAGTGCAAATAAAAGTCGAGTTACTCCATAAAAAGGCTAAAAAACTTTGCAGCATCGGCACTCATGAGCCACTATGAATGGGGCTAATCCAGCCGATATATTGCCATTTTTTGTATGTATGAGACGTAAAACAACGCTATTTGACGATAAGCGTCTTCCAAACAAACTTATAAACCATCATACAAAGCGGTCTAAACAATAAAGGACACGGTTATATGGAGCTTTAGCTGCCTATAACTCAGATAAATGATAAGAATATCTTTAAATTAGCCTCACATTTATAGCTGTCTCATCTAAGCTGATAGAGTGTGATCAAGATTGCTGTCAATAAGCAACTTTTCTAATAGCCTTAAGCAATGCCATTACTCCATGGTTTAGGCTCAAAAGAGGACAAACTTAGGCATGAACGTTAATTTTATTAATCCTTTCCTCCAATCTTTGCTCAATGTCATATCTACGATGGCGAGTATGGATTTGACGCCGGGCAAACCCCAAATCAAAGTAGATAACTTAGCTAAGGGTGATGTATCCGGCCTAATCGGTCTTGTTGGACCCCAAACAAAAGGATCACTGTCAATTACCTTCGAACAAAAGCTTGTTTTGCAGATAATGCAGAATATGCTGGGCGAAAACCCGGGTAAAATTAACGAGGAAGTGACTGACTTAGTAGGCGAAATTACGAATATGGTGACTGGTGGCGCAAAAAATCTTTTGGGGCAAAAAGGCTATGAATTTGAAATGGCCACTCCTATGGTCGTATCAGGAAAAGGCCATACTATTTCCCATAAAGCTAATGGCACTAAGATTATCATGCCATTTACAAGCCCGCATGGTACTGCTTATATTGAAATATGTTTTGAAAACTAATAGCTTAAATGCATCAAGCCAGTCAGCTCAAAATACATTAACTATCCTGTCGCTCTGGATCTTATGTTTCATTCGCTTATTTAAAGCCAGATAACAAAGATCAGAACGGCTGGTTTACCGTAACCTGAATTGAGGTATTTTTATCGTCTATTTTGCCGCCTAACACCAGTTCAGCACAGCTTCATCCTCAGGTCCAAAACATATTGCGTCTCCAACTGTGAACTGCAAACCACTATTTTGCTTATCTCAGCCCTACAGGTTCGACACTTCTCCCGCTAACAAATAACTATAATTCATAGTGTTATTTGCAGTAACCATTCGTGTAGTGGCAATTATTCATCCTGACACTTTACATAAAAGAAAAAGGTGTTTAATCACCGTTTTCTTGCTAAAAAGTGTCCCAGAATAATTCTATCTGTCAGGGTTAAGCTAAGCAAACAGCAACCCTTGGCGTAAGCTTAGTGACTAATTCGTAAGCGATAGTGCCGATATGTTCAGCGACTTCCTCCACGGGTAATGCCTTACCCCACAGCAATGCACTATCCCCAACTTTATCTTGCGCCCCTTGGCCTAAGTCAACAGTCAACATGTCCATAGAAACACGGCCGACTATGGGTACGCGGCGACCATTGACCCACACGGGTGTGCCTTCCGGTGCATTGCGAGGATAACCATCACCATAACCAATCGCCACTACGCCTAAACGAGTATCTTGCTTCGCGGTCCAGAAACAACCATAGCCCACTGGCTGATTGGCTTTATGATCCCGTACCGCAATCAACTGTGATACTAATTCCATCGCAGGAACTAGCCCGTGATTCGCACCGCAATCACCAGTAACAGGAGATACACCATAGAGTGCGATACCAGGACGGATCCAATCGCCTTGGCTCTGAGGCCAATACAAGGCACCAGCAGAGTTTGCTAAGGTTCTAAATCCGGGCAAGCCTGCCGTTAACGTATTAAAAGCCGCCATCTGTACTGAGGTATAGGTGTTTTCAGGCTCGTCCGCACAGGCAAAATGTGTCATCAAATGGATCGGTTTTGCCACATTTGGACAGGCCATTAACCTTGCGTAAACCGTTGAAAATTGTTCGGACGTAAAACCTAAACGATGCATGCCTGAATCCACTTTAAGCCAGACAGTGACAGGTTTTGACAACACAGTTTGCTCTAATATTTCAAGCTGAGAGCTGTGGTGCACTACAGTGTCAATATCATGCCCGACGAGTAACGGAAGATCGGTGGCACGGAAAAAACCTTCTAGTAATAATAAACGCGCTGTCACGCCGCCCGCTCGTAATTCTAAGGCCTCATCCAATCGTGCTAGGCCAAAGCCATCGGCACTGACTAAACAATTAGCGACATTCAATAATCCATGACCATAACCGTTCGCTTTAACGACGGCCATCACACGACTCGCTGGTGCCTGCTGACGCAACGCAGCGAGATTGGTTTGCAGTGCACTACTGCTAATTTCTGCACGGGGAAAAGGGTTCAAAATTTACCTTGTTTACTCAGGAAATAAAAAGTCACGGATATAAAAAAATACATCAATACAGCTCATCTTCTGCAAACGCAAACTGACTGTTTTTAAACGTCAATTAATCTTCTTCAAACTGCGGCCCAGCATAATTATCGAAACGCGAAAATTGCCCTTGGAAAGTGAGCCGCACCCGACCAATGGGGCCGTTACGTTGCTTACCAATGATGATTTCTGCCGTGCCTTTATCTTGAGAATCGTTGTTATACACTTCATCGCGATAAATAAACATGATGAGATCCGCATCTTGCTCGATAGCGCCTGATTCACGTAAATCCGAGTTAACAGGACGTTTATCGGCCCTTTGTTCGAGCGAGCGGTTAAGCTGCGACAGGGCAATAATCGGGATTTCCAACTCTTTGGCTAATGCTTTCAGCGAGCGTGAAATTTCAGAAATTTCTAAGGTACGGTTATCTTTTAAGGCGGGCACCTGCATTAACTGCAGGTAATCTATCATGATCATAGATAAACCACCGTACTCACGGGCGATACGACGCGCGCGGCTACGGACTTCGGTCGGGGTTAATCCCGAACCATCATCAATATACATTTTACCTTGCTCGAGCATGATACCCATGGTCGATGAAACCCGCGCCCAATCTTCGTCATCGAGTTGACCAGTACGGATCTTAGTTTGATCGACGCGGCCTAAGGAGGCCAACATACGCATCATAATCTGTTCTGACGGCATCTCGAGACTGAAAATAAGTACGGGTTTATCTTCATTCATTGCGGCCTGTTCGCACAAGTTCATCGCAAAGGTGGTTTTACCCATAGAAGGACGCGCCGCAACGATAATCAAGTCGCCAGACTGGAAACCAGCGGTCATCTTATCCAAATCGTTAAAACCGCTCGATACTCCAGTCACACCGTTATGGGGGTTATTGTAAAGCTGCTCAATCTTATCAACGGTTTTTTCCAGAATAGTTTTAATGCCTTCGGGACCTTCATTAGCATTAGTTCGCATCTCTGCGATCTTAAATACTTTACTCTCAGCCAGGTCGAGTAATTCACCCGAGTCCCGACCTTCTGGGTTATAGCCTGCATCTGCAATCTCATGTGCGACGCGGATCATGTCACGAACGACAGCACGTTCACGGACGATTTCAGCGTAAGATAAAATATTACCCGCACTTGGGGTATTTTTCGCAATCTCACCTAAATAGGCAAAACCACCGGCATCTTCTAATTGGTTCTCAACTTCTAACTGTTCAGAAACAGTGATCAAATCGATCGGTTGCCCTAAATCGACCAATCTGTGCATGGCAGAAAAGATCATCTTATGTGAGCGAGAGTAAAAATCCTCTTTTACGACAGCCTCTGCGACCCTGTCCCACGCTTCGGCATCTAACATCAAGCCGCCTAATACCGATTGTTCAGCCTCAATTGAATGCGGTGGCAGCTTGAGTCCATCAAGCTGCAAATCTCTTGGCTTACTTTTAGGCTTAAAAGCACCTTGTTGTGACATTAACGCTCCCGATTTCCAACAACTTAACAAAATATGATATAAAACCCGCGTCAAGCAAACAGGATGTTTACACTCGCCTGTTATTTCATTCCAACGGACACTTTAACAATCAATAAGGAAAGAACATGCGTATTGCATTGGTTGCGGCCTTAGTACTGACATCCGGCATAGCAACTGCCGACGAAGGACAATGGCAACCTTATCAAATGCCTTCAATTGCAGACAAACTCAGTGAACGCGGAATCGATATTCCGGCAGAAAAACTGGCCGATCTGACAAGTTATCCAATGAACGCTGTGGTTGGGCTAGGCTATTGTACCGCCAGTTTTGTCTCCCCCCAAGGGCTAGTTGTGACAAACCACCATTGTGCATACAAGGCGATACAATATAACACTAAGCAAGAGCATAACTACCTAGAACAAGGCTTTTTAGCAACATCGATGGACAAGGAACCCTCTGCCGGTCCTAACGAACGTTTATACATCACAGAAGCAGTGACCAATGTTACCGCGCAAATCAATAAAGACCTCAGCCAAGACCCGCTAAGTCGTTACGAAGACATTCAAAATCACAGTAAAGCGCTCATCAAAAGCTGTGAAGCCGATGCTAACTATCGTTGTAATGTGCGCAGTTTCCATAACGGCTTAGAATACTACTTAATCAAGCAATTGATGATCCGCGATGTGCGCTTAGTCTACGCACCACCTGAAAGTGTAGGGGGCTATGGTGGCGATATTGATAACTATGAATATCCACGCCATTCGGGTGATTTTGCCTTCCTACGGGCTTATGTGGGTAAAGATGGCAAACCTGCCGCTTATAGCGACGATAATATTCCTTACCAGCCAAAGAGCTACCTTAAGGTCAATGCCGATGGCGTAAAAGCCGGTGACGGCGTGTTTGTGGCGGGTTACCCTGGCACGACTAGCCGTTACAACCTGACCAGTGAACTTAAATTTGCCAGTGATTGGTTGTACCCAACCCAAGCTAAGCGCTATCAATTACAGATTGATACTATCGAGGCTATGGGACAAAAAGATGCCGATATCGCCATTAAGTACGCAGGTAATATGGCCTCAATGGCCAACCGGATGAAGAAACTCAACGGCCTATTAGCGGGTTTTAAAGCAACGGATATCATTGGCATTAAGCAAAGCCGTGAAGATAATTTTTTAGCTTGGCTTAAACAAAACCCTAAGCTAAATCAAAATCTCATTGCTGAGTTAGAAGTGTTACTCGCCGAGCAACAACAAGCATTCCAAAGTAATTACTACTTTACCAATGCCCAATCTAGCACATTGTTAACCGCAGCAAACAGCCTCTACCGTCTTGCTAAAGAAAAACAAAAGCCCGATGCCGAGCGTGAGCAAGGCTACCAAGAACGTGATATTGCTATGCTAAGCTCACGTCTTAAACGTATCGATTCAAGTTTTGATGTCACTGTTGATAAGACTTTGTGGCTACAGGATTTAAATGCTTACCTTAGCCAATCAAATCGCGTAGCTGCACTCGATGAAATGCTAAGTGCGAACACTAAAGATGCCGATCTCGCAGCTAAACTCGATGGTTTGTACTCACTCACTACGCTCACAGACCAAGCTAAGCGCCTCGCGTGGATGAATGCCGATGCTAGCGCTTTCGAAACCAGTGCCGATCCCTTTATTCGTTTAGCCGTAGCACTTTATGACACGAATATGGCACAGGAAAAGTCAGAAAAAATCTTAGACGGCAAGCTGTCTAGTGCTCGCCCTGATTATATGGCGGCCGTGATCGAATACTACAAAGCAAACAACTGGCCAGTCTACCCTGACGCCAACGGTACGCTACGGATCAGCTATGGCATGGTTGATGGTTATCAATCACGTGATGCGCTCTATAAACAGCCGTTTACTCGTCTTGATGGCATAGTCGCAAAACACACAGGCGTTGAGCCCTATAATGCGCCGAAAAAGCTCCTCGATGCGATTAGCGAACAACGTTTTGGCAATCATTTAGTGAAGTCGGTTTATCAAGATCCTCGCGGCTGGATTTGCAGACTCTTCTCTTGCTTAGACAAACCCGAAGAATTTAACTCTGTACCGGTTAACTTCTTATCGAGCGTGGACACCACAGGCGGCAACTCCGGCTCACCCGTCTTCAACGGTAAAGGAGAACTCGTTGGCCTTAACTTCGACTCTACCTATGAAGCAATTACCAAGGATTGGTTCTTCAACCCAACCATCACCCGTGCCGTGCACGTGGATATCCGCTATATCCTGTGGATGATGGACGAAGTCGACCATGCCGATAATCTGATTAAAGAACTGGATTTAGTAAGAAATTAACACCCAGAGCTGAATCAGTTGATCTAAACAAAAAGCCGCTCACTGTTTTGCAGTAAGCGGCTTTTATTTGGGCTCGTATTTTAGCAGCGAATGCACTTTGAGATGATGAGATTGAATGAGTAGGCGTATATCACCTAGCAATTATACTAATCGCATTAAATCCATCGCAGAGTCGATATCCAAACCTAAATACACTCAAATCCTAAATTTCAGCCATAAAAAAACACCGCCGAAGCGGTGTTTCTCTTAAGATTAAAGCAAGGAGTAATTAAGCTTCTGCAACGATAGAAACTTTAACAACAGCTTTAACTTCAGTGTGTAACTGAACTTCAACTTCGAAGTCGCCAGTAGTACGCAGAGCGCCTAATGGTAAACGAACTTCTGATTTAGCCAGCTCAACACCAGCAGCAGTCACTGCATCAGCGATGTCACGGTTGCCAACTGAACCAAACAGTTTGCCTTCATCACCCGCTTTAGAAGCAATAACAACAGCTTCCAGTGCAGTGATTTTCTCAGCACGTAGGTTAGCAGCAGCTAATTCAGCAGCTAATTTAGCTTCTAATTCAGCACGACGAGCTTCAAATACTTTAACGTTGCTTTCGTTAGCAACAACAGCTTTACCTTGTGGCAAAAGGTAGTTACGAGCGTAACCAGCTTTAACAGTAACTTGGTCACCCAAGTTGCCTAGGTTAGCGATTTTATCAAGCAGAATAACGTTCATTATCAAATCCTCTATATTCGATTAGGAATACTGCAATTACTGATGTAAATCAGTGTATGGCAGTAGAGAAAGATAACGAGCACGCTTGATAGCGCGAGCTAGTTGGCGCTGATATTTAGCACTAGTACCAGTGATACGGCTAGGAACAATCTTGCCGCTTTCAGTGATGTAGTTCTTTAAAGTAACGATATCTTTGTAATCAATTTCTGCAACACCTTCAGCGGTGAAACGGCAGAACTTGCGACGACGGAAATAACGTGCCATGTTGACAGTCTCCTAAGTTTTCAATTCGACATTTTCGGCATGGATGACTAAGCGGTTCTGACCATTACGCCCCTGTTGAAGCGTCATAAAGCCTTGCACTTGTACTTCCACACCTGCTTTCAGATCTTCTGCGACGCTTTCAAAGCGTGGGCCACTCAATATCACTTGAATTTGTACGTAGACGTTGCGGAGCATTTCGGCTTCATAACGCTGCGATTTGTGTTCCAACATAATTACACTGTGTGCAATACCTGCTGGGCTTTTAAAGCGTCTTGAACGAGTTATCGTTCCTGACAACACCAAGTTATTGGTGGTCACAGATTACCTTACTCAGCGATTTCTTCAGCGTGAGCTTCATCATATGAGCGTTCGCCAGCTGGGCCACGACGTGAATCGCGCTCATCTCTAGCTCTAGCCATTGGAGATGCTTCAGTAACGGCAACTTTAGTACGCATTACCATGTTACGCAGAACTGCGTCGTTGAAACGGAAAGCTGTTTCTAGCTCTTCGATCGTCTCTGCTTTAGCTTCAACGTTCATCAGAACGTAGTGAGCTTTATGCAGGTCAAGGATTGGATAAGCCAGTTGACGACGGCCCCAATCTTCTAAACGGTGGATTGTGCCGTTAGCTTCGGTGATAACACCTGTGTAACGCTCAATCATACCTGGTACTTGTTCACTTTGATCTGGGTGAACCATAAATACGATTTCGTAATGACGCATTTATTGCTCCTTACGGTTATGTAGCCTCGGTATTGGCTCAGTCAAACCAAATGGAGGCAAGGAACGAAAAATAGTGACTGATTTGAGCGCGAGATAGTACAGAAAGCAAGCCAGAAACTCAAGCAATAACTTTGCCTCGCCAATCAATACAGGTATGATGGCGGTTCGCCTACATTCGGACGTCTGAAATCAGCTAACCAAGAATAAAACATAATGCTAAAAGTTATTGCGCCAATCAGTTTGTTTTTCCTTTCATTTCCAGCGCTTGCGCTTGTTCCACCTGATTATCAGGAACCGCCCAGCGATTTTACCGCGGAAATCGAAGCCGGCTTGCAACTGAACACAGGCAATACCGAATCCAGCAGTTTTAATGGTCGAACCCAACTGATTTACGATACAAAGCAAACCAAGCAAGAAGCCACACTAAAAGCCTATTTTGCCTCAGAAAAAAGTCAAACAACCTCCGAAAAATATGAGCTACAGTTACAATCGAACTATAAACTGACTAAGGGTTATGTCTTCGGACGTGGTGATTTTACTTGGGATCAATTCGGTAGTTACACGCAAATATCGACTCTTTCGAGTGGTTACGGTTTCAATGCTATCAGTAGTTATAAAACAAAACTCAGTCTCGAGTTCGGCCCAGGTTATCGATATAACTTACCTGCAGAATCGGTAACCATCCCCAGCCCTGATGCCGAAAAAGATGTCATTCTTCGTACCGCTGCCAAATTCTCTCAAAAACTACAGGAATACAGCAGTCTCAATGCCGATCTCACCGCGGAAGTAGGCGAGAACAACAACACCCTCACCTTAGATATGAACTATAAAAATCTGGTGTTCCAAGATTGGGCATTTAAGATCGGTATGAACATCAAATACACTGAAGTGGTACCAGAAGGAAGCCAACCCATGGATACCATCACCACCTTCAACTTGCTTTACACTTTTAGATAACTCCTTTTAAAAAATACGACGAAATACATAGACTAACATGACGCTAATAGCCTACTCGGCTGGCGTCTATGTGAATGCTTCACAAGCATCCCCTTGAGTTGTTCCGACATAATTCAGTGATTTTTTGAGCAGAAATGCGCAATTAATCAAGATTTACCAACAATTTGCAACACAACATAAACACTAACCCCTGATATACTCACTCCTCATTATCAATCTAGTTTGTGTTTTCGGAGTTGTATATGACTAATCCGCTGCGCACTTTCGCCTCTTTATATAGCACCACGTTATTAATGGTATTAGCCGGCGGCTTGCTTACCACCTATCTTGGGCTCAGGCTCTCAGTGATGAATGTGCCACAAATATGGATTGGCGGCATGATGTCGGCCTACTATGTTGGCCTAGTGGCAGGCTCTAAGATTGGTCATCGACTTATCGCTCAAGTGGGCCATATCCGCGCCTTTGTCGCCAGTGCAGGCATAGTCGCGGCATCGGCATTAGGCCATGCTCTCGTGGATGAGCTAGCGGTTTGGCTGCTCCTCAGACTCGTGGTCGGCATGGGGATGATGTGCCAATACATGGTGTTAGAAAGTTGGCTTAACGAACAAGCTGAAAGTAATCAAAGGGGCACAGTGTTTGCGAGTTATATGATCGTATCTTACTTCGGCTTAATCTTGGGCCAAGGTGCAATCAGTATTTTCCCCGAATTAGGACTAGAACCACTGCTACTTATCGCGATTTGTTTTTCACTCTGTATTGTACCGATTTCACTCACGCGTCGTCTTCACCCTGCGCCCTTAGTCCCTGCCCCACTCAAAATTGCCTATTACTGGAAAAAAGCGCCACAAGCACTCACGACAATCGCGATTGGTAGCATGATAGTGGGTTCGTTTTATGGTCTCGCTCCCGCCTACGCCAGTAACTTAGGTTTACCACCTGAAAAAGTCGCCACGTATATGACGGCAACGATTTTAGCGGGATTACTGGCACAATGGCCAATGGGAAAATTGTCCGACATTATGTCCCGCAGTCGCCTTATCCGTATCAACTGTATATTGCTCGGTATCTTAGCCTTAGCTATCGCCTTAACCCCCTATCATCCGGTGATTTCACTGGTGATGACTTTCCTATTTGGTATTTTAGGTTTCACTTTTTATCCGCTTGCCACAGCGCTTGCCAACTCTCGAGTAGAGCAAAATGAGCGAGTCGGCTTATCAGCAACAATATTATTAACCTTCGGCTTAGGCGCCAGTATAGGTCCGCTTATCGCATCGACATTAATGCAATGGTTTGGCAATAACATGTTATATGGCTTTATGTCAGCCTGTACCTTAATACTCTTTGTGCGTTTACGTTATGTACATTCACAGCAAAAAGTCGAAACCAATGTCACCCAAGACTACATAATGGCGACAGGCGACTTAGTCTCGTCACCACTGGCGGCAGCGTTGGACCCACGGGTTGATGTTGAATCAATTCAAGAGCATATGACGCCAAGCGCTAACTTAGATGAATCGGAGCATGATTTAGGGGCCGATGGCGTCGATGACGATATTATCGATGATAATGACAGTGATGAGGAACAACTCGCCTTTAGTTTCGATATTGAGCAAGCAGAGCCTGAAGCCGCTCAAATAGATGAAACTGATAGCAATCAGGTTAGCCTAGACAAAGCGATGACGTAAAAAGGCCAATAAAAAACGGATTAACTTTATATCGTTAATCCGCCTTTTTATTACGACCAGTTGTTACTGCAAGTTGTTACTTCAAGCCTGATACTGCATATGTGAGATCAGGCAAACGTGAGCATATTAGCTACGACGCTGACGCACTGCTTCAAATAAGCAAATACCCGTTGCAACCGATACGTTCAAGCTAGACACACTACCGGCCATAGGGATAGAGATCAGTGAATCACAAGACTCACGGCTTAAACGGCGTAAACCTTTATCTTCCGCGCCCATGGCAATCGCTAATGATCCCTTGAGATCGGCTTGATAAAGCTCGCAATCTGCCTCGCCCGCAGTGCCCACAATCCACACACCTTTATCCTGCAGGTGACGCATAGTGCGCGCAAGATTAGTCACTTGGAATAAAGGCACTGTTTCCGCAGCGCCACATGCCACTTTACTCACAGTCGCAGTTAAGCCAACTGAATTGTCTTTAGGCACGATAATACCTTGTACGCCAGCCGCATCGGCATTACGTAGGCAAGCGCCTAAGTTATGGGGATCCGTCACACCATCCAAGATCAACAGGAATGCTTGCTTAGTGTTAGCAAGCAACACATCTAAATCTTGCTCATTCAATACTTTCGCCGCTTTAACGCGCGCGACTATGCCTTGATGTTGGCTGCTTTCCGCTTTGTCATCTAAGGCTTTACGAGAAGCGACTTGAATCGTCGTGCCAAAGGCTTTGGCCTGTTCGGCCAGCACAGTTAAGCGCTCATCGTCACGACCTTGTAACAGCCACAACTCAATAATGCGCTCAGGGCTGTGTTTTAACAGGGCTTCAACTGCGTGGATCCCAAAAATAATATCTTGTTTTTTCATTTATTTCTTTCTCGTGCTCCGCTTAGCGGCTTTTGGCTTTTTAGCCGGATCTTTTACTGCTGCTTTTTTAGCTTTAGTGCCAGCTTTGGCCTTAGGTTTGGTTTTGCCTGTTTCAGCCTTGGCGCTAGATGCCGCGGTTTTGCCTGCTTTACCTTGCTTAGCGCCTTCACGATTAACGCGCTCACGGGCTGTCATCGGCTTATCACGGCTGGCAGATACTTTACGCTTACCACCTTTGCCGTCATCCCCCAGCATAACCAAATCAATCTGTCTGTCATCTAAGTTGACTGCAGCAACCTTAACCGTCACAGGATCGCCGACTTGATAAACTTGACCTGTGTGCTCACCGATAAGACGTTGACGCATAGGGTCGAATTGGTAGTAATCGCTACCTAGGCTTGAGATATGCACTAAGCCATCGATAAACAGCTCATTTAAGCGCACGAACAAACCAAAGCTCGTCACTGAGGCAATCACAGCTTCAAAGGTATCGCCGACGTGATCTTGCATAAACTCGCACTTGAGCCAATCGCTAACATCGCGAGTCGCTTCATCGGCACGCCGTTCTGTAGTCGAACACTCTTCGCCCAATTGGTCGAGTTCATCGAGTTGATAGTGGTAGCCACCATCCTGCGTCCACTTTTCTGTGGCTTCGCCTCTTTCTTTCGCCAGTAAATAACGGATCACACGATGTAAGACTAAATCCGGATAACGGCGAATGGGCGAGGTAAAATGCGCATATTCTTCTAAGGCTAGACCGAAGTGACCTTCATTATCTGGGGTGTAAATTGCCTGACGCATAGAACGCAGTAACATCACTTGGATAAGTTCAGCATCGGGACGGTCGGCAATTTGCAGCATCACGTTCTGGTAATCTGACGGCGTTGGCTCAAGTCCGCCAGGCATAGTCAAACCACGCTCAGCAAGGAACTCTTTAAAGTTCGCCAACTTTTGCTCAGATGGTGCTTCATGCACTCGGTACAGCACGTCGCCTTTGTGTTTTTTCACAAATTTAGCCGCAGAAACGTTGGCTAAAATCATGCATTCTTCAATGATTTTATGGGCTTGATTACGGCCACGCGGCACGATTTTATCAATCTTGCGCTGCTCATTGAAAATGAACTGCGTTTCCATGGTTTCAAACGCAATCGCACCACGCTCGGCTCTTTGCTCATCTAGCGCTAAATACAATGACTGTAAACACTGCAGATGCGGGAACAAGGCTTCATGCTCAGGCGCAATCGGCCCGCCTTCTAACATTGCTGCCACTTGGGTATAAGTGAAACGGGCATGGGAATACATCACAGCCGGATAAAACTTATAACCTGATAACTTACCTTTAGCAGATACGGTCATCTCGGCGACCATACATAAACGGTCGACGTGGGGATTAAGCGAACACAGGCCGTTGGAGATTTTTTCCGGCAGCATAGGGATCACTTGTGATGGAAAATACACAGAGTTACCACGGGCACGCGCTTCGGTATCTAAGGCAGAATCGGTACGCACATAATAACTGACGTCCGCAATCGCAACCCATAAACGCCAGCCGCCACCGGCTTTTTTCTCCGCGTACACGGCATCGTCAAAATCGCGGGCGTCTTCACCGTCGATAGTCACTAATGGCAGATGACGTAAATCCACACGACCGACTTTATCGGCGTCGGTTACTTCATCGGGAATACGGCGCAGTTTCTTCTCAATCACAGGTGACCAAGTATGGGGTAAATCATAATTACGCAGGGCTATTTCGATTTCCATCCCCGGCGCCATTTGCTTACCAAGCACTTCAGTCACTTTACCCGCAGCCTTAACAAAACGACCTGGGCGACGCGTTAATTCAACCACAACCACATCGCCTTGACGGGCGCCGTTGCGATCTTCATTCGCGACTAAAATTTCTTGGGTAATACGCTTATCATCGGCAATGACAAATGCCATACCGCTATCGATATGATAACGGCCAACAATCGCGGCACTTCGCGGCTGGATCAGACGAACCAAACGCGCTTCGCGACGGCCACGACGATCTGTGCCCGCTTTTTGCGCCAGCACTTTATCACCGTGGAAATACATCAGCATGTCGCGGTTCGAAATAAATAAGTCATCACCGCCTTCATCGGGTTTGAAAAAGCCGAAGCCTTCTCTGTGTCCGAGCACAGTGCCGGGGATCAGATCCATTTTCTCGGGTAAGCCATAGCTTTGCCCACGAGTGAACACCAGTTCGCCATCGCGTTCCATCGCACGTAGGCGACGGCGCAAGGCCTCAAGTTGTTCTTCCTCTTGGATGTTTAACGCCGCGGCAATGCTGTCACGGGTGATAGGTGATTTTTGAGAACGTAAGTAATCGAGAATATACTCACGGCTTGGGATAGGGTTTTCGTACTTATCCTGTTCACGCTCAAAATGAGGGTCTTTGATCATTCAATATCCAAATAATGTGTCTCTAGATTAAGAGACCACTTAACGGGTTCGCAACTGTTCTTGCTGGGCCCGCGCCACTGCACTGGGGGGCATTTTAGCTGCTAACACCTGCAGTAAAGACAAGGCTTTATTCTTAGTCGCCTCGTCCGCAAATACATCGTTATATAACCAGTGATAGGCCATCTCGTAATCCCTAGGACTACCATAACCTTCACCGAATAAACGAACTAACATCATACGAGCGGATAAACTGCCACTTGCAGCCGCAGGCAGTAAATAATGCACTGCTCTGTCTTTATTGCGGATGACAAATTTCCCACTCTGATAATACTCGGCAAGCTTTAACATCGCTTCTGAGCTACCTTGTTCGGCCGAGTCACGTAACAAAGCAATACCCTTCACAGGGTTAGCCTTCACACACGTTCCATGATTGAGCATTTCGCCCCAAAGAAATTGATATAAAGGCTGTTTTAAGACTTGGGCTCGCGCCTCAATGTCTTGGACTAACTGGCAATCATCACGTTTCACTTTCGCTAAGTATTGATTGCTACGGATCAAATCAAGCAATTGATCTTGACTATAAATATCCACCGCCTGCGTTTCAGCAAAGCACATTGAAGATACTAAAGGCAGTAGCGCAACGAGTGCTGTACGTAGCATAACGACTCTCAATGACAGTAGGATGAATACTTGCATCGGCAGTATAACCTATTTCTTGAGCTTGAGCTGAATTTCTAACCGCAGAATAAAACAGAGAAAGGCATAAAGAAGCAGAGAAAAAGGCCGTGAAACACGGCCTTAACAGATCTTAATTGAACGGATTAACCAAAATCATGGTTTCGTTACGATCAGGACCCGTAGAGATAATGTCGATAGGTGTTTCTAATAACTCTTCAAGACGCTTGATATAATTGATCGCTGCTTGAGGCAGTTGCTCAATTGATGTCGCGCCAAAAGTCGACTCGCTCCAACCCGGCATAGTTTCATAAACCGGCGTAACCAGTTCATAACCTTCAGCGGCCAGCGGAGTGACTTTAGAGATAGTGCCATCAGGATTCTGATAACCGACACAAATCTTCACTTCTTTCAGACCATCAAGTACATCTAACTTAGTCAAGCAGAAGCCGCTAACACTGTTGATTTGAACTGCGCGGCGCATTGCCACAGCATCCAACCAACCTGGACGACGCTTACGACCCGTTGTTGCACCAAACTCATGACCTTTAGTACCTAAATGATCACCGACTTCACATAATAGTTCAGTTGGGAATGGACCTGCACCTACGCGAGTGGTGTAAGCCTTCATGATACCTAAGACATAGTCTAAGTGACGCGGACCAAAACCAGAACCCGTCGCAACACCACCAGCAGTGGTATTTGAAGAGGTTACAAATGGGTATGTGCCGTGGTCAATGTCGAGTAATGTACCTTGAGCGCCTTCGAACAGAATTGGCTCACCGGCTTTACGCGCAGTATCCAATAGTTCAGTCACATCAACACACATGCTCTTCAGATAATCGGCCATAGCCAAAGCATCTGCTAGCGTTTGCTCGTAATCAACCGCTTCGACTTGATAGTACTCTGTCAGCATAAAATTATGGTATTTCATAACTTCTTTCAGCTTTTCAGCAAACAGTTCAGCATTGAACAGGTCGCCTACTCGCAGACCGCGACGAGAGATCTTGTCTTCATACGCAGGTCCAATACCACGGCCAGTTGTACCAATAGCTTTATTACCGCGCGCTTTTTCACGGGCAATATCAAGGGCACAATGGAAGGGAAGGATCAGCGGACACGCTTCAGAGATCAACAGACGTTCCTCAACAGGAACTCCACGATCTTTCAGCATGTTGATCTCTTTCATCAGGGCGTCAGGTGCAAGCACCACACCGTTGCCAATAATGCATTTCACATTATCGCGCAAGATACCCGATGGGATCAGATGAAGAACGGTTTTTTCACCGTCGATAACCAAGGTATGACCAGCATTGTGGCCGCCTTGATAGCGAACTACATATTTTGCCTGTTCTGTTAGAAGGTCGACAATCTTACCTTTTCCTTCGTCACCCCATTGGGTGCCGAGAACAACTACGTTTTTGCCCATTATTTGCTGCAAGGTTGCGGTTAAAAAAGAATTTTAACAGATCTTAGTTAATAAGGGCAAGCAGGCTATTTTTTACGCAAAAATAACCCAAATAACGACTCCAGCCGTGACTAATGCCCCACCAAGTCGCTGGATAACTTGCTGATTTTGATGGGAGAGTTCATTTAAATAACGACGCCATTTATTTGGGAATAATAATGGACCAAGGCCTTCCAAAACCAACACAAGTGCCACTGCTAGCATAAAAATCTGAAAAGTCATGCTTACCTCAAACTCACTCGCTTAATATAAATTTATTGTATATCAGCATACTCCAACCAAAGAGTTTTCTTATACCGTCAATTTTTAACCAATAAAAAACCCAGCATAGGCTGGGTTTTTTGATATTCCAAAAACGAATTAACGCTTAGAGAATTGTGGCTTACGACGTGCTTTACGTAGACCCACTTTCTTACGCTCAACTTTACGAGCGTCACGGGTAACGAAACCAGCAGAACGTAGTGATGGACGCAGTGCTTCATCTAATTGCATCAGAGCACGGGTAATACCGTGACGGATTGCGCCTGCTTGGCCAGTGATACCACCGCCTTTAACAGTTACATAGATGTCCAGCTTGTCAGTCATTTCAACTAACTCTAAAGGTTGACGAACAACCATACGAGCAGTTTCACGACCAAAATACTGATCCAAAGGACGTTGATTTACAACGATGTTGCCACTACCTGCTTTAGCGAAAACGCGAGCTGTAGAGGTTTTGCGACGGCCAGTGCCGTAGTACTGAGTTGCAGCCATTTGCTTAATCCCGTTTAGATATCAAGAACTTGAGGTTGTTGTGCAGTGTGGTTATGTTCTGCGCCAGCGTAAACTTTCAGTTTACGGAACATGGCACGGCCCAGAGGACCTTTTGGTAACATACCCTTAACTGCTTTCTCGATGATCATTTCTGGCTTTTGCGCTTGCAGCTTTTCAAAGCTGATTTGCTTAATGCCACCAGGGAAGCCTGAATGCGAGTAGTACGTTTTGCCTTTCGCTTTGTTACCAGTAACAGTCACTTTTTCAGCATTAACAACAATGATGTAATCACCGGTATCAACGTGTGGAGTGTATTCTGGCTTATGCTTACCGCGTAAACGGACAGCGATTTCAGTAGCGATACGACCTAAAGTTTTGCCGTCTGCGTCGACGACGAACCAGTCACGAGTTACAGTTTCTGGTGTAGCAGTAAAAGTCTTCATTATTACAAAAACCCAAAGTTAATTTTCTGTCTCACATGTTGTCTGCATTTGCAAACAACACAAAATTGCCTTTTAGTACCCCTTCGAGCACCGACTTCGGCTTACAACTTCCGCCCAATTGGCGGAGTAACGTGGGCAGGTGGCGGAGTATAGACAAAGCTGAGTTAAAAATCACCTGATATTTTGATAAAAATTATAAAATATCGACCAATCGGACTTGTCATCCTAAGGATTAACAAGCCTCTGGTGATTTAAGGCCGCAGCTAATGCAAAACTCTTACACTACTGGGTTACGGCAGGTGTTCGGTTTTTAAATAATCGTGGGATTGCATCTCAATTAAGCGTGAACGGCAACGCCTAAATTCGAAGTTAAGCAAACCATCGGCATAAATATCTTCGAGTGGCACTTGAGCCGATACAATCAGCTTTACATTGCGCTCGTAAAATTCGTCGACCATAGCTAAAAAACGTCTAGCGATGTCATCGCCAGTCAAAAAGGCGCCCATTTGTTCTATGCCACTCACGAGGACAGTGTGATAAATCCGCGCAAGTTCCATGTAATCACGCTGGCTTCGTGGACCATCACAGAGCGCTCTAAAATCGGCCAACAATACTCCCTGCGCCTGTTGCCGAATACTAATACTGCGGCCTTCTATTTCGATGTCAGCAGTAAGCACCTCAGACTCAGGCGCTAACTGACTAAAATAACGTATAAGATTGGCATCAGCTTGTGCATCTAATGGATGATGATAAATCTCTGCTTGCTCAAGGGTACGCAATCGATAGTCAATGCCAGAATCCACATTGAGCACTTCACAATGTTGATTAATTAGAGCTATCGCAGGTAAGAAACGTGCGCGCTGTAAGCCATTTTTGTATAAGTCGTCGGGGATAATATTCGAGGTTGCAACCAGTACAACGCCTTCTTTAAATAACGCTTGAAACAGCGTACCTAATAGCATGGCATCGGTAATATCAGAGACAAAGAATTCATCGAAACAGATAACGCGATATTTTGCAGCCATCTTTTTCGCAATCACCAACAAGGGATCGCGCACGCCTTTCAGCTCATCTAAATCTAAATGTAGCTGATGCATGAAACGATGGAAGTGAGCCCGCAGCTTTTGATCGCCAGGCAAGGCATCAAAAAAAGTATCCATCAGGTAAGTTTTACCGCGCCCAACTCCGCCCCAAAGATACAGGCCTTTAGGTGATGCTGGTGCCGATTTTAAGCCTAATGCGCTAAACAATTTCCCTACAATAGAACTCGGCTCTTCTGCCGTAGTTAAGTCTTCATAGACACGTTGTAACGCCTTAACGGCAATTTCTTGAGCCGGATCATGGGAAAAACCGTCACGGGTAAGATCTTTTTGATAATGCTGCCAAGGGCTTAACTGAGGCACGTTTAAATTCTCTTATGTCCTTTATTAAAACTGTGACGATATTAGCACGGCCAATATGACGCAGGATATATTAATGCAGAATACGACTTTTACCTTAACGCTAAACTGCATACAAACGTCTAATAAGCATCTATGCTGTAGGTCATTTTAATCGGCAAAATCCGCTAATATTGGGGCTTGAAAAATCCTAATCTCGCCCACAGATTTCTGTTCAGAAACAAGTATGAAACAGCCGACAAAATAGGCTGAAAAAATTAACATTTATTAATATAATGAACTTTTTCAATAAGGTGCGAGTCAGAGTGATTACCTAGGCAAATAGCCGGTACCGATACAGATTTGATCTGGCACTCGCACGATTGCTGATGCATTACATCCAGATCTTTCAACCCTTATTTGGAGTTATGAATAGATGAAAACAAAATTATCTGTACTTTCAGCCGCAATGTTAGCCGCGACCCTGACTATAATGCCTGTCGTCTCACAGGCCGCCATTCCACAGACGGTTGAGGGACAATCCATTCCAAGTCTTGCGCCTATGCTTGAGCGTACGACGCCCGCAGTCGTATCAGTAGCGGTAACGGGGACTCATGTTTCTAAGCAAAGAGTACCTGATGTTTTCCGTTACTTTTTCGGCCCTAATGCGCCACAAGAGCAAGTGCAAGAACGTCCTTTTAGAGGCTTAGGCTCAGGCGTCATTATTGACGCAGAAAAAGGCTATATCGTCACGAACAACCATGTGATTGACGGTGCTGATGATATTCAAGTTGGTCTTCACGATGGCCGTGAAGTAAAAGCAAAACTGATTGGTACTGACTCAGAGTCAGATATCGCATTATTGCAAATTGAAGCGAAAAATCTCATCGCAATCAAATCCTCTGATTCCGATGATTTACGCGTAGGTGACTTTGCCGTTGCCATTGGTAACCCCTTCGGCTTAGGTCAAACCGTCACCTCGGGCATTGTTAGTGCTTTAGGCCGTAGCGGCTTAGGCATTGAAATGCTGGAAAACTTTATTCAAACCGATGCCGCGATTAACAGTGGTAACTCGGGTGGCGCACTCGTCAATCTTAACGGCGAGTTAATTGGGATTAACACCGCAATCGTAGCACCGGGCGGCGGTAACGTCGGTATTGGCTTTGCCATCCCTGCTAATATGGTGAAAAACCTCGTGGCACAAATTGCCGAACACGGAGAAGTACGCCGCGGTGTATTAGGTATTTCGGGACGTGATCTCGATAGCCAACTCGCCCAAGGTTTCGGTTTAGACACTCAACACGGCGGCTTCGTGAATGAAGTAGCCAAGGGCAGTGCCGCAGAGAAGGCCGGTATAAAAGCAGGCGATATTATCATCAGCGTTGATGGCCGTGGTATTAAGTCATTCCAAGAACTTCGGGCTAAAGTCGCCACTATGGGTGCAGGTGCTAACGTTGAGTTAGGACTCATCCGTGACGGTGATAAGAAAACAGTTAAAGTGACCTTAGGTGAAGCGAGCCAAACCAGTGAATCTGCGGCGGGCGCCGTGCATCCTATGTTGCAAGGTGCGTCCTTAGAAAACTCATCTAAGGGCATTGAAATTACCGATGTCGCACAAGGCTCACCAGCGGCCATGAGTGGCTTACAAAAAGGAGATGTGATTGTCGGTATTAACCGTACTGCGATTAAAGATCTTAAGACACTTAAAGCACAACTTAAAGATCAAGAAGGTGCCGTTGCACTGAAGATAATGCGTGATAAGAGCATGTTGTATTTAGTCCTACGTTAATCGACAAAATAGGCCATTTTTTCTGCCATAGATAAGCATAGGGAGCTTAGGTTCCCTATGCTTACATCGATTAAACATGTTAATCTAACTCACCTTTTTCTAGATCCATCCTGCCATGACTATAAAAGACACTCTGTTATATCTCGGTAAAGCCACCCTTTTCGGCCTTATCATGGCGGCCATGTTTTTATTGGTGACACGTTATTTCGATAACCAATCCCTCGGCAGTAGTCTGCTACAAACCCGTGCCAACAACACAGTCGAGCTATCCTTTGCCAAGGCGGTACGCCGTGCAGCTCCTGCCGTTGTAAATATTTATAGCCTCAGCATAGATCAAAATCGGCCGCTTAATTCAGGCTCACTTCAAGGTCTAGGCTCTGGGGTGATAATGAGTAAAGAAGGTTATATTCTCACTAATTATCATGTCATTAAGAAGGCCGATGAGATTGTTGTCGCCCTGCAAGATGGACGCAAATTTACCTCTGAAGTGGTTGGTTTCGATCCTGAAACCGATTTATCGGTACTCAAAATTGAAGGCGATAACTTACCAATTGTCCCCGTTAATCTCGACAGTCCGCCTCAAGTCGGTGATGTCGTACTCGCTATTGGTAATCCCTACAATTTAGGCCAAACCATTACCCAAGGCATCATCAGTGCCACGGGGCGCAACGGCTTAAGTTCAGGTTACTTAGACTTCCTACAAACCGATGCAGCGATTAATGCGGGTAACTCGGGTGGCGCACTCATTGACACTAACGGCAGCCTTATCGGTATTAATACCGCAGCATTCCAAGTGGGTGAAGAAGGTGGCGGCCATGGGATTAACTTCGCTATCCCGATTAAATTAGCCCACAGCATTATGGGTAAGTTGATTAAAAACGGCCGCGTGATCCGTGGTGCCTTAGGAATTTCTGGCGAGCCGATTAATCCTGTGGTGGCACAAATCCTTAATCTACCCGATCTCAAAGGTGTGCTCGTTACGGGTGTCGATCCTAATGGCCCTGCGGCCCGAGCCCTGCTAATGCCAAGGGATGTGATTATTAAATACGATGGTGAAGATGTGCCAGGCGTTGAAATGCTAATGGACCGCATCGCTGAAACCACACCGGGTAAGAAAGTGATGATGACTGTGATACGCCAAGGTAAACAACAAGAGTTGCCTGTGATTATCGATGAGAAGGTTGTGATCGATAACTAGAGCGTCACTCAGCATTACGCGCTCAAAGGCAGAAAACAAAAAACCAGCATTTAGCTGGTTTTTTAATGATTCAAAATTAGCTTAAGTCAGTAACAGATCACTGAATACGCACAACCTGTGCGCCTAAACCTTGAAACTTATTCTCAATATGCTCATAGCCACGATCTAAGTGATAGATACGATCGACAATCGTCTTACCATCGGCCACTAAGCCCGCAATCACTAGACTCGCTGACGCACGTAAATCCGTCGCCATTACCTGAGCACCACTTAAAGATTCAATCCCTTGAATGATGCAGGTATTACCTTCAAGCTCCATGGTAGCGCCCATACGGATAAGTTCGGGCACATGCATAAAACGATTTTCGAAGATAGTCTCAGTTATGGTTGCCGTGCCTTGCGCTAAGGCATTGAGTACACAAAACTGCGCCTGCATATCAGTCGGAAAGCCAGGATAAGGTGCCGTCTTGATATTCACCGCCTTCGGACGTTTACCCTGCATATCGAGCTCAATCCAATCTTCGCCCGTAGTAATCGTCGCGCCTGCATCTTCAAGTTTTGCGATGACCGACTCCAGTGAAGCAGGATCGGCTTTTAAACAACGAATACGGCCACGAGTTACCGCGGCAGCAACGAGGAAGGAACCGGTTTCAATACGATCTGGCATCACGCGGTAATTACAGCCCTGTAAACGCTCAACCCCTTGAATACGCAGTGTCGCACTGCCTACACCAGTGATTTTTGCACCCATAGCAATTAAGCAATTAGCGAGATCGATCACTTCAGGTTCGCGTGCCGCGTTTTCAATCACGGTTTCGCCATCGGCTAATGCTGCGGCCATCAGTAAGTTTTCGGTGGCTCCAACACTCACCATGTCCATAAAGATATGTGCGCCTTTAAGACGACCATCAACACGGGCCTTGATATAACCTTCTTTCACTTCAATCTTGGCGCCCATCATTTCGAGGCCATGTAAGTGCAAGTTCACTGGTCTTGCGCCAATGGCACAGCCGCCAGGCAATGACACGTCAGCAGTACCATAACGCGCCAATAACGGCCCTAAGATCAAGATAGAAGCACGCATGGTTTTCACTAGATCATAGGGAGCGCAAAACTCATTCAGATTAGTGGTAGAAATGCGGATCTGTCCGTCACCGAGTTCAGTCACTTCAGCGCCGAGACAGCGTAATAACTTACAGCTCGTACTCACATCACGCAGATTGGGCACGTTAGAAACCACAAAATCGGTTTCAGCCAATACACCCGCCATCAGAATAGGCAAAGCTGCATTTTTAGCACCCGAAATAATCACATCACCGGCAAGCGGGGGGCTTGCCTGAATTGTTAGTTTATCCACTTTTCCTCACTAGCTAGGCATGTTGAAAACTTTTTCGCGTTTCCATTGAGTCGGCGTGAAAGTTTTGATCGTTAATGCATGTAATTCACCGCTGGCAATGTGTGCCGTCAACGGTGCATAAATGGCTTGTTGCTGTTTGACTCGGCTCATACCATCGAAGCATTCACCTACGGCGATCACTTTATAATGGCTACCATCCGAGCTAGCGTGAACTTCTTCAAGCCCTAACGCATCACGTAAAATCTGTTCGATTAAGCTGCATTCCATGAAATCTATTACCCTATTCTCAATGCGCTTCTTCGGTAAAGAAGGCATCTAAATCATATAAATCAATTAGTTTTTTAAGTTGTGGTGAAGCAGAACTCAATACAAGTTGGCTGCGATGTTCACGCACTAACGCCAGCAAAAATGCCATGCCAGCGCTATCACTGTATTCGAGCCCAGACAGAGACAATATCTGGGTTGACTCATTCAGCAGTTGTTGCCGCTGTGGCCAAAGTGTAATGACATCGGCTTGGGTTATGCGCCCTTTGAGATGACAAACTGTCCCCTGTTGGACAAATTCAATCACGACTGTGACTTCCCTGACTTAGCCTTCATGACCACTTTCTCTTTAGTGCGATCTTCAAGCATCTTAATCACGGGATCGATGCCCTGTTGGCGAATTAGATTAGAGATTTCCGACTGCTTAGAAGACAGTAAGCTCACACCTTCGGCAACTAAATCAAATGCCTTCCATGAGTCATCCTTTAAACGACGCGCCTTAAACAACAGTTTAATCGGTGGGCGACCGGCTTCGATGATCTGCACGTTTACATCGACCATTTTCTCTTTGCTGAAATCAATCCCAGGTGAGAATTCCACTTTTTGATTAGTATATTCAGTAAAGGCTTGGGCATAAGTAGAGATTAAATAACCTTCAAAAGCATTGACGAAACGATTGCGTTGCTCTTCGGTTGAATCCTTAAGATATTGGCCTAATACCTTATAAGAAGCGTATTTATAATCGACATAAGGCATGAGTTCTTCACGAACAATCACCTTTAAATGGTCTGAATTTGCGTCGATTAATGCTTTATCTTTGTGAAAACGGTCGAATGTTTTATTGGCAACGGCTTTCACCATGGCATACGGATCTGTCGTATCGACAACCACATCAGCGGCGACTGCGCTCGTTGCCCCTAAAACCATCACTAACAGCAATAAAAAACGAGATAAGTTTTTAAACATAGCGGTAACCCCTATTTATCCTTCGAACCCATACTATATAAGAACTGACCAATCAGCTCCTCCAACACTAATGCCGAGCGTGTGTCGTCAATCTTATCGCCATCTTTGAGCATACTGACATCATCGTCGACAAAACCCGGTGTTAACCCTAAGAATTGCTCGCCCAACAAACCCGAAGTCAAAATGGCTAAACTACTGGTTTCAGGGAATTTATCGTAACGCTTGTCCATCACTAATGTGACCACAGCCACTAACTTAACTGGGTCTAAATCTATGCTGCTCACTCGGCCAACGACAACACCGCCAACCTTGACTGGCGAACGCACCTTCAAACCACCAATGTTGGTAAAATTGGCTTGTATGGTATAAGTGCTATCGCTGCTTTTTACTTCAATATTGGCGACGTTAAAGACTAAGACCAAAAAAGCGGCCAATCCTGTTAAAAGAAACACACCCACTAATAATTCAATTTTTCGTGTCAACATGTTCAGCTACCACTCTGTTAATCCATCTAACCTGTGTCGAAATCCGCAGTGTTCCGTTAGCGGCCAAACATCAGGGCTGTCAGTAAAAAATCCAATGCCAATACAGCGAGACTCGACTGAACGACAGTCTGGGTCGTTGCACGGCTGATGCCTTCCGGATTTGGGATCACTTGATAACCGCGATATAACGCAATCCAAGTGACCACTACGGCAAACACACCACTTTTGATCAAGCAGTTAACTATGTCCTGACGCCATTCGACAGACGCCTGCAGAATCGACCAAAACGCACCACTGTCGATCCCTTTCCATTCCACGCCAACAAGGTGCCCGCCATAAATACCTACAGCGGTAAACATCAACGCCAGCAATGGCATACTGATCACTCCAGCCCAAAAGCGCGGTGCAATAATCTGCCTTAATGGGTCAATCGCCATCATTTCTAAACTAGAAAGCTGCTCAGTACTTTTCATTAAACCAATTTCAGCGGTTAATGCTGAACCCGCCCGTCCCGCAAACAATAACGCGGTAACAACTGGCCCTAACTCACGCAGTAAACTGAGCGCCACCATAGGACCTAAGCTTTCTTCGGTGCCAAAACCAACTAAGATGTTGTAGCCTTGCAGTGCGAGCACCATGCCGATAAAGAGTCCTGAGACTAAAATAATCACCATAGATTGCACACCGACCACATAAATCTGGCGCACTAATAATGGAAAACCTTTACGCACGCGTGGCCAGCGAAAAATCGCGCCCCACAGCATAAGGCCTGCACGGCCAAAACCGAGCACTAGCTCAATCGCGCTGCGGCCTAAGTCGGCAATACTGTCGATTAACTTCACTTGCCAACTCCTTTTGCCATTAATTCTTGCTGGTAATCATTTGCCGGATAATGGAACGGCACAGGGCCGTCCGGAGCACCTTGAATAAACTGTTTCAGCTGCGGATTATCAGCGTACTTTAATTCTTCAGGGGTACCGTGGGCGATGACTTTTTTGTCAGCCACCACATATACATAATCGGCAATGCCAAGCACTTCATCCACATCGTGGGACACCACAATGGAAGTCAGATTCAGCGCATCGGATAACTCACGAATAAGCTTTACTAACACGCCCATCGATATTGGGTCTTGCCCTGCAAAAGGCTCATCGTACATCACCATTTCAGGTTCAAGCGCTATGGCTCTAGCTAATGCGGCGCGGCGTTGCATACCACCGGACAATTCGCTTGGCATCATCTGAGCGGCACCACGTAAACCTACGGCTTCAAGCTTCATCAGCACGATAGTGCGAATAATGTCTTCAGGCAGTCCAGAATGTTCACGCAGCGCAAACGCCACGTTATCGAACACATTGATGTCGGTAAACAGCGCGCCACTTTGAAACAGCATGCTCATCCGCTTACGCAGACTAAATAATTCATTACGACCCACGCCATGGATATCGTGACCGTCGAATAACACTTGTCCATGGTCAGGCGTTAATTGGCCGCCAATCAATTTCAACAGGGTCGTTTTGCCTATGCCGCTCGGCCCCATGATCGCCGTCACCTTGCCCCTTGGAATGGACAGGCTAATATCTTCATATATCACACGCTGACCGCGGCTAAACCCCAAATTACGGATCTCAACCAACGGCGTTTGTTCTTGAGTCATGCTTGATTCCGACATTTGCAAATGAGGTGATCCTAGTCTTCCGAGACTGACCAATCGAAGAGCCGCAAATTGTACGTAATTGCGCTTTAACCTACAACCGAATCGACACTATCGCCCTGCGATACTTTCAATTTGCCTCATTTACAGCGAAAATGCGCCCTAAGTTTTCACTCTGCACAGGTAAAATGTTACTTAATGTTTTCAACCTAGTTGCAGAATTGGCAGTATTGGCTAATTCGTTCGCACTTAGCTCACTCTTTGCCCACTTTTATCGGGGAGAGTCGATACGCAATTGCGCAATAGAGGCATCCCATAGGGTAATACCCGCTGCAATATGGGATAAATCCATTGAAATAAACGACAAAGACGATGATATTGCTCAAGACCTTCTGCCGCTAAACACGTTATTGTGCGTGAATAGCTAACGCAGCTGAACTTGACGAGTCGGATCAATCGCTCTAGCCTGCCGCAATTGTTTTGCTGTTTTCGGTAATAAACCACAGTAAGACATAAGCTAAATTGTCTGAAAACAAACTAATACTTGGCAGAAAGCCTATTACATATCATCTTTATCGCGTACCAAATTGTGCTATTCCAATCCCATCAATGGGGCGACAAAGACAATGCAAAAAGAGAGATAGACATGGTAGACAAATCACAACTGCGCCAATGGGGTTGTAAAGTTATCGACATTGAAAAGTCAGCCCTAGACAATCTTTATCAATATGTTGATTCGGCTGAGTTTGCAGAGGCTTGCGAGTTGATCCTCAACTGCACAGGCAAAGTGATTGTCATGGGAATGGGCAAATCGGGCCATATCGGCAATAAGATTTCTGCCACCCTCGCCAGCACAGGAACGCCCGCATTTTTTGTGCATCCGGGTGAAGCCAGCCACGGAGATCTGGGTGTATTGGCCGATAACGATGTGATTTTAGCGATTTCAAATTCTGGTGAGTCGAGCGAAATCCTCACCTTAATGCCGGTCATCCAACGTATGGGCGTGCCTGTTATTGCGGTAACGGGTAAACCCGAATCGAATATGGCGCGATTATCTAAAGTGCATTTATGTATTGAAGTCCCAGAAGAGGCTTGCCCACTTGGACTTGCCCCCACCTCAAGTACCACAGCAACCTTAGTGATGGGCGATGCCATCGCCATTGCGCTGCTGCAAGCAAAAGGCTTTACCCGTGATGATTTTGCTATGTCCCATCCCGGCGGTGCATTAGGACGTAAGTTGCTGTTAAAAGTCTGCGATGTCATGCATAGCGGTGATGACTTACCGCTCGTCAACCACGATATTTGCATCACAGAAGCTCTGTACGAAATCTCCAAGAAAGGCTTAGGCATGACGGCGATTATTGATGATCAGCGCAAGCTGGTTGGTATCTTCACCGACGGTGATTTACGCCGCGTTATTGATGCCGAAGTGAATTTACGCACGACGCCCATTGCCGATGTGATGACCCGTAACTGCGTCACGATCACGGATAATGTATTGGCCGCCCAAGCGCTGCAAGTGATGGACTCAAAAAACATCAACGGATTAATTGTTATTGATAAAGACCGCCATCCTATCGGCGCTCTTAACATGCTAGACATGGTTAAAGCAGGAGTCATTTAATGCCACAGCAAGGATTTTACGGCCCAATCAGTGATGATGTGTGGCAACGCGCGCAAAAGATTAAACTGTTAATCTGTGACGTCGATGGGGTGTTTTCCGACGGCCGTATTTACTTGAGCAATAGCGGCGAAGAGCTCAAAGCCTTCCATACCCGTGACGGTTATGGCGTGCGCTCACTACTCACCAGCGGTTTCAACCTCGCCGTGATCACAGGACGTCAATCCAAAATCGTTGAAAACCGTATGACAGCCCTTGGTGTTACCCATATTTACCAAGGCGTAGATAATAAGTTCGAGCCCTATGAAGCATTGCTCGCACTTTATGGTGTCACCCCAGAAGAAGTGGCTTATATCGGTGATGATATTGTCGATCTCCCCGTGATGAATGTCGTCGGTTTAGCGGTCAGTGTTGCCGATGGTCATCCCTATGTGCGTCAGCACGCCCACTTTGTCACTACGCTCAATGGTGGCCACGGTGCACTGCGTGAACTCACAGATCTGTTACTCCTAAGTCAAAATAAATTCACTTCGGCCCATGGAATGAGTATATGAGTCGTGTGACACTCGCGATTATCGCTTTTTTTGGAACTGCACTAGCGCTTTACTGGCAGGTCCAGAACAAACACAGCGGTGATTCCGATAACAGAGTTAAAGATCAAAATACCCCAGATTTCATCGTTGAAGATCTGCGCAGTGCTGAGTTCAATGAGCAAGGACTAGTGAATAGCCGTGTGACGGCGAAACACATGGAACATTATGATTCAACGAATCAAACTTTCTTTACTCAACCTGTTTATCTTGTTTATCCAGACCAAGGTAAAGCACAATGGCAACTCAGGGCAGATCAGGGCAAGCTAAACAAGGAAACTGGCAAGGTTGTATTAGAAAATAATGTTATTATCGATGCCATTAGCCCAGAAGAACCGATTCAGACCTTGTCCACCAGTTATCTGGAACTCGATCTCAACACTATGATAATGACCTCTGACCGTACCATTTACGTCACAGGGAAAGATTTTAATATTCAAGGCCAAGGCCTTTATGCCGACCTCAACGCGCAAGAAGTGCAATTGACCAGTCAGGTAGTAGGAACATATGAAGCAAAATAACGTATTACTTGCCAGCCTAATGCTAATTATGAGCATGAGTGCTTTCGCGAAAGTCGGCGACTTAAAGCAAGAAGTCAAAATTAAAGCCGTGAGCCAAACTGCGGATATCAAAAACAACCAGATCATCTTCTTTGGTCCGGTGGAAGTGACCCAAGGCTCAATAAAAATCCAAGCAAATGAACTGCGTGCATTTTCTGCTGAAGGTGAAAATAGCAAAACTTTGGTCGCAACAGGCAACCCTGCTACGTATAGCCAAATATTAGACGATGGCCGTCCTGCATCGGCGAGCGCGAAAGAAATTCGTTACGATATGGCAAGCCGCACCTTAACACTGAAAGGTATGGCGTCATTAGATCAAGCGGGTAGCCAAGTTACAGGCAATTTAATCCGCTATAACATGATTCAACAGAAATTGATGGCCGAGAGTACTGGCAGTGGTGACGATCGCGTGATCACTATTATTCAGCCTGAAAACTATCAAGATGATGCTAAATCAGACGCTCCGGCGGATAAACCTGTAAAAAAGCAGGACTCTAAATGACCCAAATCACCTTAAGAGCACAAAATCTGGCGAAAAGTTACAAGAGTCGCCAAGTGGTTAAAGACGTCAGTCTGACGGTAAAAACCGGTCAAGTCGTTGGCCTACTCGGTCCGAACGGCGCGGGTAAAACCACGACCTTTTACATGGTTGTCGGGCTAGTGAAGAGCGATAAGGGACATATCTTTATCGACGATGATGATTTAACCGCAGATCCTATGCATCTGCGTGCCCGCAAAGGCATAGGTTACTTACCGCAGGAAGCCAGTATCTTTCGTAAGCTAACTGTTCATGACAACATCATGGCCGTACTGCAAACTCGTAAAGAACTTAAAAACGAAGAACGAGAAGAAGAACTAGAACATCTGCTCGAAGAGTTTCATATCACCCACATCCGTGACAGCCAAGGCATGTCATTGTCGGGTGGCGAACGTCGTCGCGTCGAAATTGCGCGAGCTTTAGCCGCTAATCCTAAGTTCATTTTGCTCGATGAACCGTTTGCCGGCGTCGATCCTATTTCGGTTATCGACATCAAGAAGATTATCGAACAACTCAAAAGTCGCGGCCTTGGCGTACTGATCACAGACCATAATGTCCGCGAGACATTAGATGTATGTGAACATGCTTATATTGTGAGTCACGGAAACCTGATTGCCGAAGGGACTCCAGCAGAGATCTTAGACAATCAGCAAGTTAGGGCTGTGTACTTAGGTGAACAATTCAGGCTATAGTTAATCGAGCGAAGCCAATGGAGGCAATTTATACCGCCATTGGGCTTCACTCAAGATAATAATAAGCGACCTCATCCAACAATAATAACGTAGGGATCAGCGGTAACATGAAAGCGTCACTCCAGCTCAAACTGGGTCAACAGTTAACCATGACGCCACAATTACAACAGGCCATACGTCTGTTGCAACTGTCGTCATTAGAACTGCAGCAAGAGATCCAGCAAGCATTAGATTCTAATCCCCTTCTCGAGCTGGAAGAGGATCAATTCGACGCCACTAAAACCCCTGTAAACCAAACGCTATCCGATACGGATTTCAGTGAATCTAGCACTCTGCCACCAGAAAAAGACAGCTCCACCATAGACACGGCAGAGTCGCTAACCAAAGAATCCATGCCCGATGAGCTCCCCATGGACACCACATGGGATGAAGTGTTTACCGCCTCCCCAAACTCAGGCCCCGGCGGCAGTCGTGAAGACGATATGCCCTTCCAAGGCGAGACCAGTGAAGGTTTGTACGAACACTTAGAATGGCAAAAAAACCTCACGCCGTTTTCTGAAACCGATTTAGCCATTGCCACCGCCATTATTGATGCAATCGACGATCAGGGCTATCTCACCCAAAGCACTGAAGAAATTCTCGAAGCCATGGGCAATCCTGAAGTTGAGCTTGACGAAGTCGAAGCCGTACTCAAGCGCATTCAGCATTTTGATCCCATAGGCGTTGCCGCCCGCGATTTAAGTGAATGCCTGCTGATCCAACTGTCGCATTTCGCCGCTGATACTCCCAACCTAGAAAACGCCCGTATGCTGATCAAAGATCATTTAGATCTGATCGCCGCCCGTGATTTTAGGTTGTTGATGCGTAAGACTAAATTAAAAGAAGATGAATTAAGGGATGGTATAGCACTCATCCAAACCCTCAATCCTCGCCCAGGTTTGTTGATCACGCCCAATAATGACGAATACGTTATCCCAGATGTGTCTGTGTCGAAGAAAAATGGCCGCTGGGTCGTTGAGCTTAATCCTGACTGCATGCCCAAAATCAATGTAAATCAACATTATGCTTCTATGGCACGCAGCACAAAAAACCAAGCCGATAGCCAATTTATTCGCGGCCATCTGCAAGAGGCTAAATGGTTTATTAAGAGTCTAGAAAGCCGTAACGACACTTTGCTTAAAGTTGCTAATTGCATAGTGCAATATCAGCAAGGTTTCTTTGAGTATGGTGAAGAAGCCATGAAGCCTATGGTGCTTAACGATATTGCTGAAGCGGTAGAAATGCATGAGTCCACCATCTCACGGGTCACAACTCAAAAATACATGCATACCCCTAAGGGACTTTTTGAACTAAAATACTTCTTCTCTAGCCACGTCGGGACTGACGATGGTGGTGAGTGCTCATCCACAGCAATCAGAGCCTTTATAAAGAAACTGGTGGCAGCGGAAAACCAGAAAAAACCATTAAGCGATAGTAAGATGGCACAACTTCTGGCAGAACAAGGGATCAACGTAGCCCGCAGAACCATTGCGAAGTACCGAGAGGCTATGCTTATTCCACCTTCTAATCAGCGTAAAAGTTTATAACCTACAGTGGATATCGGAGGACGTTTCTATGCAAATAAACCTAAGTGGACACCATGTCGAAATTACCGAATCGTTACGTGCATATGTAGAAGAAAAGTTTTCAAAACTTGAACGCCATTTCGAACAGATCAATAATGTGCACGTTGTGCTCAATGTTGAGAAAATGCAACAGATTGCTGAAGCGAGAATAAACCTCATAGGTGGTGAAGTTTTTGCAACTTCAGAGCATGCTGACATGTATGCCGCTATAGACGCCCTGATTGACAAGCTTGACCGTCAGGTTATTAAACACAAAGAGAAGTTAACAAAACACTAATAATGGAACTTTGTACCATACTGCGGCCGGAGTGCACTACCTGCGCCACTCCGGGCAGCAAGAAAAAGGTACTGGAACTCATCAGCGACTTAGTCGCTGCCCAGTACCCGACCCTCTCATCTCAAGAGATATTCGAAAGCCTAGTGGCGCGCGAAAAGATGGGGAGCACAGGTATAGGTAACGGCATCGCCATTCCACATGGTCGACTAGCCGATATAGATCAGCCCATTGCCATACTCATTAAGTGTGAAGAGCCGATAGCATTTGATGCTATCGATAAGCAACCTGTTGATATTTTATTTGCACTACTGGTGCCTGCAGACCAATGTCAGCAGCACTTAAGTACTTTGTCTTGCATGGCCGAAAAGCTGAGCGACAAGCAAATATTAAAGCAATTACGCAAGACGCATGATGAAACGGAACTCTATCAGGTAATCACTGGATGAAACTGGTCATAGTGTCGGGCCGCTCAGGCTCAGGCAAATCTGTCGCCCTTAGGGTACTCGAAGATCTCGGCTATTATTGTGTCGATAACCTTCCCTTGCCATTGATTGGCAGTTTGCTTGAGCAACTCAAAGGCAGTAACGATCTCGTCGCCATCAGTGTCGACGTGCGTAACATGCCTGAGCAGGATAAGGTCTTAGTGAAACAACTCGCTAGCCTACCTCCAGATACTGAGTTAACGAGCTTCTTCCTTAACTCCAGCGATAAAATTCTGCTCAAGCGTTACAGCGAAACCCGCCGTTTGCATCCTTTGTCGAAGAGCCGAGTCTCTTTGCAAGAAGCGATAAAGCTGGAGGGGAAACTGCTTGAGCCTATGTCAAAACTGGTCGATCACTACATAGATACGTCGAATTTGAATATCTATGATTTAAGCGACCAAGTCCGACAAATTCTCCTTGGTAGTGTCGATAAAGAACTCGTGATCAACTTCGAGTCCTTTGGCTTTAAGCACGGAATGCCCACCGAAGCCGACTTTATGTTCGATGTGCGCTTCCTGCCCAATCCCCACTGGGAGCTGGCGCTGCGGCCATTGACTGGCTTGGATGAACCCGTAGCTGAGTTCTTAAATCGCCAACCACTGGTCAATAAGTTCATCTGGCAAATCGAAAATTTACTGGAGACTTGGCTGCCGCACCTCGAGCGTAACAATCGCAGTTATTTAACTGTGGCCATTGGCTGCACAGGTGGACAGCACAGATCGGTTTACGTCGCAGAGCAATTGGCCAAACGCTTTAGTAACGGTAAACATAAAGTGTATGCCCGTCATCGAGAGCTCAATAATGCCAAAGCTTGAACGTCAGATAACCATCTGTAATAAGCTCGGTTTACATGCCCGTGCCGCCACTAAGTTGGTGGTACTGGCTTCCGAGTTTGATGCGACCATCACCTTAATCCAAGGCGATAAACAAGCATCGGCCGCCAGTGTACTTGGCTTACTGATGCTTGAAACTGGCATGGGTAAAACCATTAAGCTGATCGCCGAAGGCCCAGATGCAGAGCCGGCTCTCGATGCCATTTGTGCCTTAATCGACGCTAAGTTTGACGAAGCCTGTTAGTTTCACTTCACACTAAGCACTTCATAGTTAGATTCACTTCATGTCTAGTTTAAAAAACTTGCCATTCAGACATGGCAAAACATTTGTCGCTCAACGATACAAGCTACTGGCGATTACACTAGCGGTCATTGCGCTGGCCTTACCTTAGCCGCCTTAATCTGTGTCATCGACTGACGCTTAGTCACCGCTAAATCATAGCCCAACACCAAGATCTCAAACCAATTTGCCGCACAATGGAGGACAAATGCCCGTAGATAATGCAGAAAACGATCACACCGGACATAGTCTTGACCAGTTAAACCAAGCGCTTAGCAGCGGCATGTTCGTACACGTGCGCAATATGCTGCAAAAAATGGCCGCCTCAGATATCGCGCTGATCTTAGAATCATCACCGCCAAGTGCCAGACAAGTACTGTGGCAGCTCATCGATCAGGAACAAATAGGCGACATACTCGATGAGTTGAGTGAAGAACTCAAAGACCCACTGATCCGCAGCATGAGCCCTGAGCGAGTCGCGAAAGCGACAGCAAGCATGGACACCGACGATCTCGCCTATATTCTGCGAAGTCTTCCCGACGCCGTTTACAAACAAGTGTTGCAGTCGATGACGGAGCAAAATCGCCTGAGGGTAGAACAAGCCCTATCTTATCCAGATGAGACCGCCGGCAGCTTGATGAACACAGATACTGTCACCCTAAGACCCGATGTGAATATCGATGTGGTGCTGCGCTATCTTCGGCAAAGGGGCAACCTACCCGACACCACAGATACCTTATATGTGGTCGACAAACAGGACAAAGTCCTTGGCGGTGTTAGGCTGGCAGATCTGCTGACTTGCGCGCCAAGCACCACAATTCGCAATATCATGGATCCCAATATTCAAAGTATTCCTGTGAGCATGTCCGACAGCGAAGTCGCACAGAAATTCGAACGCAATGACTGGGTATCGGCACCTGTCGTCGACAGTGATGGTAAGCTGCTCGGGCGTATCACAATCGATGACGTAGTCGATGTTATCCGCGAAGATGCTGAACATTCCATGATGGGTATGGCGGGGATGGACGGAGATGAAGATACCTTTGGTCCTGTGCTAAAAAGTACCCTACGTCGCTCGCTCTGGCTCACTATAAACTTATTCGCCGCCCTGCTCGCCTCGTCGGTCAGCAATATGTTTGAAGGCACTATTGAACAATTTGCCACTATCGCCATCCTAATGACGATTGTCCCTAGCATGGGCGGTGTTGCCGGTAATCAGACCTTAGCGCTCGTGATCCGCGGTATTGCTTTAGGCCATATCGGCCAAAGCAACGCCCGCTGGCTTATCGGTAAAGAGCTATCGATTGGTTTTCTCAATGGCTTGATGTGGTCGATTTTAGTCTTTGTCGCCGTGTGGCTATGGAAGGATGATATGGCACTGGCGGGATTAATTGGTAGCGCCATGCTGATCAACATGACAGTAGCTGGGCTTGCAGGTGCGAGTATTCCATTGATTTTAAAACGACTTAAAATCGATCCTGCCCTCGCTGGCGGTATGGTGCTCACCACAGTCACTGACGTGGTTGGCCTGTTCGCCTTCCTCGGGTTAGCGACGCTCTACCTGATGAACTAACGCTTTAACAGTTTGAGCTAACCACAGAACGGCACCCCAAAGGTGCCGTTTTTTATCCGGCTTGAAAGCTAAAAAAGGTTATTTTGCCGGAGGTTGAAAACCATAACTGCTCAGAATCGCTTGGCCTTTTGTCGATAGAATAAACTCAGCTAACGGCTTAGCGGCAGTATTAGCGCCTTGTAAAACCAGTAAACCATAGTCGGCACCCACGGCGAGTTCCTGCGGTAAGTCAATGATTTGTAAACTTGGCACTTCTTTTTTAGCCAGCACAGCATTAGTGCAATAGGTTAAAAAGATATCCGCTTGCTTGTTTTCCATCACCCAGCCATAGGGGTTGCGATCTTTAGGCGGTTTAACGCTCTCAGGGCCGCCCGTCAGTTGTAATGCCTTGGTCTCTAACGCGGCTTTCGCATTGGGTTTTACCGCTTCGGCCTTAGCAAAAACGGCCCAGGCATAATCCCCCGCGGGGTCGGCTTTCGGGGTTGAGGTACCGACTTTAATCTTAGGATCTAACAAGGTATCGAGTAACGTCGCACTCGTCACCTGAACTGTGTCTTGAGCAATGGCGCAGAGTTGATTACGGGCAAACATTTGCACCGCTTCGCCCTGACCCGAATCCACTAATGCCTGTGGATGTTTCATATTCGCCGAGGCAAAGATATCGACTTTCTCGCCCTCTTGAATGCGCTTTAACAATAAACCTGAGGGCGCATATTGCGCTACAACACTTATTTGCGACTGTGCTTGATAAGCAGCAATAATATCACTCATCGTAGCCTTTAAACTGCCTGCGGCGCGCAGTTCTATCGGCGCGGCTCCTGTGGTCACTTCGGCTTTCATCGGCACTCCTTGTACAGCAGTCACCATGATGACAGGACTTAAACTCAAGGCTACTAACATATTTTTGCTTATCATAGTCATATTCTCCTTTAGGCACTAAAAGTCATTCTTGTGACTTATCCCCATACAGAACGTGAAATAGATAAAGGGATCAAGCTGAAGTCATCCCAAGGTAATTAGCAGTGATATGTTTGTGGTGCAGGTCACTCAAGGTGCGCTTCATAAAGGACAAATTGTCTAATAGAAGCACGGCAAGCTAATCACTCAATTAGCCCACCACTGAAAACAAAAAAAGTCGCCCCTGGCGACTTTTTCAGCGAGAACTTTGTGCTTAGACCAGACTATTTACCCGTTGGTATTAGTACGATCTCAACGCGGCGGTTTTGTGCTCGGCCATTTGCATTGGCATTTGATGCAATAGGACTCGCTTCACCCATACCTTTTGATTTTACACGGGCAGAGGCAACGCCTTTACTCATCAAGTAATTACCCACTTCGCTAGCCCGGACCTGTGACAGACGTAAATTGTAAGAGTCTGAACCACTGCTGTCGGTATAACCTAATACGTTAAGCTGCGTTTTGCTGTATTCCTTGGCCACAACCGCCACTGAATTCAGCACGCGTTTAGCACCGTCACTTAACTCGGTTTGATCTACGCCGAAGGTCACTTCATTAGGCATATTCAAAATGATGTTATCGCCGTTACGGGTCACACTCACGCCCGTTGAGGCTAATTGTTGGCGTAATTTAGTCTCTTGCACATCCATATAATAACCAATACCACCACCGACTGCAGCGCCCGATGCAGCACCAATTAAGGCACCTTTACCGCGGTCGCTCTTGCTCGAAGATACCACTCCAATTGCGGCACCCGCGACGGCACCAATCAATGCGCCACTGGTCGCTTTAGCGGTTTGTTCTTCATTTGAATAGGGATTGATTGTTGTACAACCCGATGCAACTAGCGCGGTCGTCAATACCACTATGGCTAACAGGGATGGTTTAGATTGCACTGCCTGAAAACACTTCATCATTTATAACCTCTTTATATGATTGATGACTGTGAATACCGCTCAAAAGGGCAAGAAATATCACGTCCATTAGGTAATACGAATGACCTAGGGATTGCCACAAAGCAGGCAGTATATAAGCAATTGCGCTGGAGACAATCCTTTATCCATCTTCAATTACGCTAATCCAGATTTTAGTCAGCAAAGATACAGATTTCGGGCTTCAATCATGGCTTGTACCGCCCAATTTCATATCAAGTCTATGGCACCGAAATAGTGCACCTTGCACCTTTATTGGCAGCACTAAAAAATAATGCCGTTTTAATCTAAGTCGCAATACAATGATTTTAAAGGTTAAAATAAAAATTAAAATATTGGCACGAATTTTACATACTACTAAGTGAGTAGACAGTCAGACGCGGTAAACATCGCCGAAAACTAGAGTCAACTTCAACAGGATTAATCCAAATTAAATGGACCTATCGAGACAGAAAATGGGCTCGAGTATTTAGGGTCATAAAGGAGGAAGTATGAAAACGGTCATGAACTTTATCGCACTATGTCGCCACGAATGGATTTGTCTGCGCCATCTAGGTCTGAGCCAGTGGGATTTAGAACAGCTTCACTATTATCAATAAAAGGCAACGCAAACGGTCATATTTTGGTTCTAAGGCAGTAAAAGAGGGAACGCTCATGGGAATCGCAGAAAATAGTCTCAAGCTACATGTTATCACCGAGGTTAAAGTACAAGGTCGCTTACTGTCGGATGTTGCACGTCAATACGGTTTATCTGCCAAGGCAGTCTACCAATGGGTGCGAGAAAGCGATCTGCAACCCCAGCAAAGAGAATGCGCATTAATGAGTGAGATTGCCCAGCTACAGAAAAAAATTAAACAGCTCAATCAAGAGCTACGCACGATAGGTTAGCCTGTACAACAAGCTAAACGTGCCCGAATAGACAAGGCCGGACGAGATTGCATATCGCCCTGCTGATAACGCTAACGATGTAAAAGATGTGCTAACAACAATAATAACAGCGCCCTTTTTAGTCCGGCCTTGTCGTCCAAATTGATGAACCCAGCGAAGATTGGGAAATAGTATTAACAGCAACAAACGGATAGGGACAATGCAAAAGTTTCGGCAAGACTAGGGAGGGAGTTATCTCCCCCAAGATCAAATATGTGAATTGTGCTCCCCCAAGTCATGAACATATTTCTCTCTCTGGCCTTGTCATTTTATTCACAGGATCAATGATGATCCAGCACTGCAATAAGTGTAGTGCGCCAAGGAAGGCCGTGATTGGTATTACATAGATTGACTGAAGAGTGACCAAGGTTTCGGCAAGGATTGAGGGAGTTATCTTCCCCAAAGATTAAATATGTGAATTGTGCTCCCCCAAGTCATGAACATATTTCTCTCTCAGCTCTTGTCCTTTTATTACACTGTTCGATGATTGCTAGCTTGTTTGTAGCAACAAGGATGGCCCCAGCTTCCATAGGGGATTAAGCCAAGGATTGGCTAACGCAAAAAATTAAATAACAATAATAAAATCAACAATAAAAATAATAATTCACTTAATTTTTAGCATAAAAAAGACGCTACTTTGAGCGTCTTTTTTATGGGTGAAAAACAACGACTGACGATTAATAGTCTTCTTCGTTTGCCTCTTGGATCCGCTGCTTACGCTCTTGTGCCTCTTCAAAGGCTGCTTGGATTTCTTCCAAGACCGCACTAACATCGGCTTCAACCAGCACTTCGGTAAACTCACCCGTTAATGGCGTTTCAGGCTTCAATTCACCGGCTTCAAACAAGGCCCAAATTTCTTTGGCGTATTGTGTTTTTAACAGCTCAGGAGCATACAAACCATAGTATTGAGTCATGTTATTCACATCACGCGCTAACATCCATTTAGCATGGTTATTTGCAGCGGCATCGACGGCCTGAGGTAAGTCGATAATCACTGGCCCTTCACTGTCAACTAACACGTTAAACTCAGACAAGTCACCGTGCACTAACCCCGCACAGAGCATACGTTTGACATAGGTCATCACCAACGCATGATCCTTCAAGGCTTTTTCTGCCGACATACTAACATCGTTTAATCTCGGCGCGACATTGCCCTCGGCATCCGTCACTAACTCCATCAGCAACACGCCATCGAAACAACCATAAGGCGTTGGCACCCGCACACCCGCATTCGCTAAACGGTAAAGTGCTTCAACTTCAGCATTTTGCCAAGCTTCTTCCTGCTGATCGCGGCCAAATTTAGACCCTTTTTCCATCGCGCGCGCGCGACGACTGTTACGGACTTTTCGACCTTCTTGATATAACACAGCTTGCTTAAAACTGCGCTTGTCCGCTTCTTTATAGACTTTGGCACAGCGGATATCATCACCACTGCGTACAACGTACACAGTCGCTTCTTTACCGCTCATTAACTGGCTAATGACCTCATCGACCAGTCCTTCATCAACCAGGGGTTGGATTCGTTTCGGAGTTTTCATAGCGCCCTTATACCTTACTTAGGCATGATATGGAATACTGCGGGCAAATCTTCATACAAAAGCGGTCTCCAGCGGAAGTTTGATGAATATAGTTTAGGATTGTTAAACGAATTTTAAGTAAAAACTAATGCACTTGCGTGTTAAACACAATACCAGATTTACTCAGCGCTTTGGCAAAGAAAGAGACTGAAAATACCGCTTTAACTAAAAGAATATTCTTTTCCGCCAACCGATATAAAGCAAGAGGTAAAACCACAGCCAATATGCTGTAGCGAACATGTAAATCCAAGACCGCTCAAATAGATATCCTAGCTAACATTTTGCAGAAACTTAACTCACACAAATAAGGCAATCACACTTCCCACGGTCGCCGCCGCTTTCAATATTTGGCCAGCGCTGTAATAAGTATCGTTCGAATCGTTAGTGTCATTAGGGACTGTATCGGGAGTAGGCGCCTCAGTTTTGCTCATCGCAGCCACATCGGAACTGGGCTCAGCTTTGGGAGCCGCCAAGCCCAATGCACCATAGGTAAAGGATTTCAGTCCACTTGGCTCAGCCATCTCACTGGATTGATGAGCCGACTTAACTGCCGGTAATGAAGCTGAATACGCAGATGAAATAAGTGAAATCATAGCGAGCACCAAAGCAGACATTAAAGTGTTAATCGCAAACTAACACAATATCAGCCTGTTATCATGCATTCATCCGCTAAACTGTGATGGATTCTGCCCAACAAAACGCATCTATGACAGTATAAACGGCGGTATATAAAACTAGATCTCCCCCATAAGAGCCTTTATCCTAAACGCCACAGCATATAGAGAACTTGTCCATGCATTATCCTAGCCTTTTCCTCGCCCTTTCGGTCCTATCACTCACTCAATGCAGCAGCTTATCGATTGAAGAATGCGCCAATAGTGATTGGTTTGCCCTAGGAATGGCCGATGGCAACCGTGGGACGAGCGCAGGGCAATTGAATCAATATCAAAAAGATTGCCGAGAATTTAATCTCAGCGTCGATACCGGACAATGGAAACAAGGATACCAGCAAGGGTTAGCCAGTTACTGTCTTCCCGAAAATGGCTACCGCGTGGGCTTAGCGGGAGAAAGCTATTATGGGGTTTGCAGCAATAACGCCTTCGTTGAACGTTATAATCAAGGCCATCAACAATATCTGACTAACAAACGCTTATCTGAAATAGCCGATCGCTTAAATGCCATCGATAGAGAGATAAGCAGTCTTGATGGCAAGATCAATAATCTCACCGATAAGGCCGACTTATTGAAACAGAAAAACAGCCTACTCAATGAGAAGAACCAACTGTTAGATGAAAGATCTCGCCTACGCAGACCTGATATGCGCTTCGAATTCAGATTCTAAGCCATAAAAAAACACTGAGCCCAATTGGATGTAGTGGTCAAGTAAAATTGGCCACGATTTTAGAGTCATTCCAATATAAACGTTCTGACTCATTTGGCGTTAACCCACCATTATATTGATGGGGTCTGGTCTCACTGTAATATCCAGTGATGTAATTTGTGATCTCTTTATCTGCTTCTGTAAAATTCCCATAACCATTGGCGGGTATCCACTCAGATTTCAAACTTCTAAAGAAACGCTCCATTGGTGCGTTATCCCAACAATTCCCGCGACGACTC